>NZ_JBZMXT010000025.1:0-30715 GCF_058506495.1 Methyloceanibacter sp.
GGCGATTTTTTGAGCAAAATCAGCACCTTGGCAGCAGCCGAGGGAGAGTGCTAATTTTTTGGCACTCCTACCTTGAAAGTGCCAATTGTCCATTCTACATACCGACCAGGGGCTTCCCGATTCTCGGGTAACAGCCTCTATTCACGATAATTTTTCGGACAATCTTTCTGGAGGAGAGAGTAAGATGAAGTTTCGTCCATTGCATGACCGCGTGGTCGTGCGCCGGGTCGATGAGGACGAGCGGACCGCTGGCGGCATCATTATCCCAGACACGGCTAAGGAAAAGCCACAGCAGGGTGAAGTAATAGCCGTCGGCCCTGGCGTCGCCGACGATAAAGGGCAGGTCCAGCCGCTCGATGTCCAAGCGGGTGATCGTGTTCTGTTTGGCAAATGGTCCGGCACCGAAGTGACCATCAATGGTGAAGACGTTCTCATCATGAAAGAGAGCGACATTCTCGGTGTACTCGAAGGCAAGAGCGAATTGAAGAAGAAAGCAGCTTAGCGAGAGACGCTACTGCGCCAGTTCCCAGTACTTTCGCCGCTTGGCACCTGCTCCGTTGCGGGCTGTGACCAGCGGCATGATTCGAAGGAGTTACACACAACATGTCTGCGAAAGATGTGAAATTTTCCCAGGAAGCTCGCGAGAAGCTACTCCGCGGCATCGACATCCTGGCCCATGCGGTCCGGGTCACGCTTGGGCCCAAGGGGCGCAACGTCGTGCTCGAGAAATCCTTTGGCGCACCGCGCATCACCAAGGACGGCGTAACGGTGGCCAAGGACATCGAGCTTGAGGACAAGTTCGAGAACATGGGCGCCCAGATGGTTCGCGAAGTGGCTTCGAAGACGGCCGACGAGGCCGGCGACGGCACGACAACTGCCACGGTCCTCGCCCAGGCCATCGTCAAGGAAGGCGCGAAGTCCGTTGCAGCGGGTTCCAACCCCATGGACCTCAAGCGCGGCGTTGATCTTGCCGTCAGCAAGGTCGTAGAGGCCCTTCAGGACAAAGCCAAGAGAGTTACTTCCAACGACGAAATCGCTCAGGTCGGCACCATTTCGGCCAACGGCGATGCAGAGATTGGACGCTTCATCGCTGAAGCCATGCAGAAGGTCGGCAATGACGGCGTCATCACGGTCGAGGAAGCTAAGAGCCTCGACACCGAGCTAGACGTCGTCGAAGGCATGCAGTTCGACCGCGGCTACCTCTCGCCGTACTTCATTACCGACGCTGACAAGATGCGCGTCGACTTGGAGAACCCTTACATTCTCATCAATGAGGCCAAGCTCTCGAACCTTCAGTCCATGCTTCCGCTTTTGGAGGCTGTGGTTCAGTCCGGCCGTCCGCTGCTGATCGTTGCGGAAGACGTTGAGGGTGAGGCGCTGGCGACGCTTGTGGTCAACAAGCTGCGTGGCGGCTTGAAGGTCGCGGCCGTGAAGGCGCCTGGCTTCGGCGATCGCCGCAAGGCCATGCTGCAAGACCTCGCTGTACTGACCGGCGGTCAGGTCGTGTCCGAGGATCTGGGGATCAAGCTCGAGAACGTCACGCTCGATATGCTTGGCCAGGCCAAGAAGGTTGTCATCACCAAAGACGACACGACGATCGTCGATGGCGTTGGCAAGAAGAAGGACATCGAGGCCCGCGTCGCGCAGATCCGTCAGCAGATCGAGGACACCAGCTCCGATTACGACCGCGAGAAGCTGCAAGAGCGCCTGGCGAAGCTCGCCGGCGGTGTTGCCGTGATCAAGGTTGGCGGCGCCACCGAGGTCGAGGTGAAGGAGAAGAAGGACCGCGTCGACGACGCGCTCAACGCCACCCGCGCGGCCGTCGAAGAAGGCATCGTACCGGGTGGCGGTGTTGCGCTGCTGCGGGCTCTGGATGCGATTGAGTCGCTCAGGGCGGCCAATGACGACCAGAAAGTCGGCATCAACATCGTACGCCGCGCCCTTCAGGCGCCGCTTCGTCAGATCGCTGAGAATGCCGGCGAAGACGGTGCGGTTGTTGTGGGCAAGATCCTCGACAAGAAGGAGTACAATTACGGCTACAACGCCGCGACCGGCGAGTACGGCAACCTCGTGAAGGAAGGCGTGATCGACCCGGCGAAGGTTGTGCGCACCGCCCTTCAGGATGCCGCGTCGGTAGCCGGCCTGCTGATCACCACCGAAGCGATGGTGGCTGAGGTCCCGAAGAAGGCCTCTGCCGCACCTGCCATGCCTGGTGGCGACATGGGCGGTATGGGCGGCATGGGCGGTATGGGCTTCTAAGCCAGCCCTGCCCCGCGTGTCGCTCGCGACGCACTGAGAAACACGAAAGCCGCGCCTCCGGGCGCGACTTTTCCTATGTGTCAGGCCGAGCCGCGTGCGGCAAGCTCTTGGGCCAAGGCGAGCAACCCATCACGATCCTCGGCAAATCCGCCCTCGATCCATTGGCCTTCTAATTTGCGAAGCATGTCGCCGATCTCGGGTCCGGAAAAGTTGCCAAGCGCCGTGATGTCCGGACCGCGCAAAGGAAACACCGGCGGGTCCCAATGGTCTGCAAGTGTCGCGGCGCGCCGCCAGTCCGCGTCGTCCGCGGGAGCATTGCTCATCGCCCAGGCAAGTAGGACGCGAGCGGCATAGGCCTCCCGGCCGAGGCGATAGAGCTTGCGCCGGGCCGCGGCCTCATCCGGCAGAGCCCTATCAAAGGGTGCACCACCAAGGGCAAGCAAAGCCTGCTCCGCATTAGAAAGCCTGAATCGCTGCGCCAGACGCTTGGCATCTTCGGGGATAAACACCGCAAGGGCTGCGAGACGCAAGATTGCATTCGGCACCCGGCCAAGCGCCCCTTCGACCTTGACGAGACGCTCGAAGCACGGCAAGCGCGGCACGCTCCCGAGGATGTCGCACAGCAGCCCATGGGTGAAGAGAATCGAAACGGCCTCGGCGGCGCGCGGTGCAACCAGCAAACGCTTCAACTCCGCTGCTACGCGCTCAGCCGACAATAAGCGCAAGCCCGCCCGTTGACGCACACAGGCCGACAGCCCGTCAGCATCGAAGGCGCCCCGCCCGTAGGATGCATTGAAGCGAAAGAAGCGAAGGATACGCAAATAGTCCTCGTTTATGCGCTGCACGGGATCGCCGATGAAGCGCACGCGTCCTGCCGCGAGATCAGGGTAGCCCCCGAGGGGATCGAACAGCGTTCCGTCAGCGCCTGCGTAGAGCGCATTGAGGGTGAAATCACGCCTTGCTGCGTCTTCGGCCCAGTCGTCCGTAAAAGCAACTGTCGCCTTACGCCCGAAGGTCTCTTCATCGCGCCGTAGCGTCGTCACCTCGAATGACGTGCCATCGGCAACAATCGTCACCGTTCCGTGGTCCAGCCCCGTGGGAATGGCCTTCAGCCCCGCCCCGCGAACCCTGGCAATGACCTTCTCGGGGTCGAGTGTGGTGGCCAGGTCGACATCTGAGACAGGCAGCCCAAGCAATGCGTCGCGTACGGCGCCTCCCACGGCGCGCGTCGCTCCAGTGTCACCCGAGAGCGCCGCAAACGCGCGCTTCGTCTCCGGCCGCACAAGCCATTGGGCCCCCGCGAGCGATGGCGGCGCGAGGCTCCGGGTCGGGTGTTGAACTGTGTCGTCTTCGGGCATGTCGCTTGGTCGGGCAGAAGAGGCGAAAGGTCAATCGATCCCGCCCGGTTTTATGACGCCGTCTTCCAAAACCGACGGCTGATAGGTGCCGTCACGGTCTCCACCGGTGAATTCTACCAATGTGAGCAGTCCGATGAATAACGCAAGCAAGCCAGCGAGGATAAGCCAAAGGAATGGAGCGCCGGCCATGGCGCGGTTGGGCGCAACCCCCTTCACCCAAACCACATAAGCGGCATAGATGAGGAAGGGTAGCAGAAACAACAGGATGTTGATTAGGACGATCCGCAACATCGAGTCCGGCAGCCTCCCCAGTTTTGTTTTTGATGGCTTTTTACATGAAGTTCGAGCGAGAGCTTAACGGTGTGCTGTGCGCTTTGCGAGCGCACTTTCCTCATGCTACGTGCGGGCGTCTTACTCTTCCATCGGAAACGAAAAAAACTCGCCGCTGCTCCATACGCCCGGCCCTGCCTCGGTTTCGACGGTCATATCGGCCAGCTCGTAATAAACAGGACGCGCGAGCCGCGCGGTCAGTCCGTCGCGGACCTCAATGTAAGGCGCCTTCCCGCCGTTAGGTTCGGAGCGAAAGCCGATCGCGTGGTCCGGACCGGCTGGAACCACATCATCGACATTCGTGGTGAAGGTGAGAAGCTGATCCGGGCCCGTTCCTTCTCTCGTCATCGAGACGGCGATAAACGGCTCGGCCTCGACCTCTATCGGCACTTTCTCCACAGGCGTGACCAGGTAGAACCCGTCGTCCTCGCGCCGCAGCACGGTTGAAAAGAGCTTCACTAGTGCCTTACGTCCAATCGGCGAACCCTCGTAGAACCAGGTGCCATCGCGCGCGATTTTCAGCCCGATATCCCCGCAAACATTAAGCTTTGGCAATGAAGGCTCCGGTCGTTTGCCGCCTCCACTGCCAGATGCTACGAGTCGCGTCTTATTCATTTCAGGCATTGTTGTATTTCGCCGAAAAGGACCTTCTGTTCACGACGAACAACTTACGCCACTGGAACAAAGAATTGTGATCCGATTGCTGGCAGTAGTGTTCTGCTTTCATACGACTTTAGGCCTATTCTTCCGCCACTTTTTGAATTGAGCTCAACGGAACCAAAGATAAGACAGTCATGACCACACTTGAATCCGAGCCACAGCTTGTCGACCGCCTCGATGAAATCGGGAGCAAAATCCAAGACGTACGCGCGGCAACCTCGACCGTCATCTTCGGTCAGGAGCGGGTCATCGACTTGGCGCTGGTGACGCTGCTTTCAGGCGGCCATGCGCTGCTCATAGGTGTGCCGGGGCTTGCCAAGACAAGTCTTGTTGAGACCCTTGGTGCGGTGCTCGGTCTGGAGAACAAGCGCATCCAGTTTACGCCCGACTTGATGCCGTCCGATATTGTCGGATCCGAGGTCTTGGAAGAGGACTCCGCTGGCAAGCGCAATTTCCGCTTCGTGAAGGGGCCGATCTTTACCCAGCTCCTGATGGCGGACGAGATCAACCGCGCGAGCCCCAAGACGCAGTCCGCTCTGCTGCAAGCCATGCAAGAGCATCACGTCACCATGGCCGGTGTCCGGCACGACGTACCGCTGCCGTTTCATGTGCTGGCAACTCAGAACCCCTTGGAGCAGGAAGGCACCTACCCGCTGCCGGAAGCGCAACTCGACCGCTTCTTACTGCAGATCGACGTCTCCTACCCGGATGCGGATGCAGAGCGGCAGATGCTTTTCGCCACTACAGGAACAGAGCAGCGCAAGCTCAAGACAATTCTGACGGCAGAAGAACTTATGGGCGCCCAACGCCTGGTGCGGCAATTGCCTGTGGGCGACCAGGTCGTGGATGCGATTCTGCAGCTCGTTCGGTCGGCTCGCCCGGGAACGGGCATTGACCAAACGCTCGACGAGATGATCGCTTGGGGCCCCGGCCCGCGCGCGAGCCAAGCCTTGATGCTTGCCGTCCGCGCGAAGGCCATGATGGAAGGCCGTCTTGCGCCATCGGTTGACGATGTGATCGACCTCGCTGAGCCTGTCTTGAAGCACCGTATGTCGCTGACCTTCGCCGCCCGTGCTGAGGGAATCGAAATGAGCGACATGATGGCTCGGCTTATCGAGCCGCTTAAGTAGGTCGGCCTTGGCAAACGCACGCGCAGCGCTTCAACCGTTCATAGCGGAAGAAGCCGAAGCCCACGGGCTTGCGGCGCGCATGCCTTCGCTGCTCGTCGAGGCGCGTCGTGTCGCCCACACGGTAACGCACGGCACGCACGGACGACGTCGCCCAGGTCCAGGCGAAACCTTTTGGCAGTTCCGACATTTCGACACCAACGACTCCGTGTCGGCGATCGACTGGCGGAGGTCAGCGAGTTCTGATCGGCTGTTCGTGCGCGAACGCGAGTGGGAGGCCGCGCACACAGTTTGGCTGTGGCTCGATCTATCCCCGTCGATGCGATTCCGTTCGTTTCTCTCCGAAACGTCCAAGGAGAGTCGTGCAGTCGTCTTAGCTCTGGGTTTGACCGAACTACTGGCCCGTGCGGGAGAGCGCATCGGTCTTATGGGACGGAGCCCATCATCGGGCCGCTATGCGAGCCGCAAGGTGGCTGAGGTCCTCCTCACTGAGACATCGGACGATAGTTTTCCCCCCGGTGCACGCTTGAACCGGTTTTCGGAGTGCGTCCTCTTCTCTGATTTCCTTGAGCCCATCGACGAACTCGTCGAGCGCTTCCACCAAATCGCAAGTCAGGGCGTTCGCGGTCACTTGGTTCAGATTCTCGATCCTGCTGAGGAGACGTTGCCATACGAGGGGCGTACCGAGTTCGAGGCATCCGAAGGCGGCGCGACGATGATCGTGGGTCGTGCAGAGGATCTTCGGGAGAAGTACCAGAGGCGTATTGAACGCCATCGCCTCGATCTTCAGGAGACTGCGCGGCAGCTGGGTTGGTCGTTCGTGCTGCACCATACAGATCGGCCCGCCGAGGAAGTCTTGCTCGCGATCCATGGCCAACTCTCTGGCCAAGATCGGGATTACCGCTATCGTGCGGCTCGTCGCCCGGCTGAGGCGGCGGAAGTCGAACGAGGTGCCGGCTCATGATGACGCTTGGTCCCATCGGCTTCATGCAGCCCTGGATCCTGCTGGCGCTCGCGGCACTGCCCGCCATTTGGTGGCTGCTGCGCTTCACACCGCCAAGCCCAAAGGTAGTCGAGTTTCCGCCGACACGCCTGCTCCAGGAGCTAAAGCCGACCGAGGAGACGCCTGCCCGGAGCCCATGGTGGCTCACTCTTATGCGAATGCTGCTGGCCGCCTTGTTGATCCTGGCTTTGGCGCGACCGGTCATTAACCCCGACGAGGGGCGCTTCACCGGTGATGGAACGATGCTGCTCGTCGTCGACAATGGCTGGGCCTCTGCGGCCCACTGGAGCGCCCGGCGCGAAGCCATCGAGGCAGCGATCGACCGCGCCGATCGAAGCGGTCGCGACGTGCTGATCGTGCCGACAGCGTCCGCTGACGACATCGACGAGCCACTGCCGGCGGAAGTCGTCCGTGAACGTATCGCGGGACTCGTGCCCCAGCCCTATGCTCCAAGCCGGCAAGAAGTGGCCGCAACGCTGCAAGAAGCGCTGACGGACGGCGCCGGTTACAGCGTAATTTGGCTGAGTGACGGGCTCGACTACGGCCATGCCGAAGCTTTCTCCGAAGTTCTTGAAAGGCTAGCCGAAGGTGGCGGCCTGACGGTGCTGAAGCCGGGGCCGCTGGAAACGCCGCTGGGTATCGGACACGCCCGCGCTGAGGGCGGCGTTCTAGCAGGACGGATCATCAGTGGAACAAAAGGGCCCCATTCAGGAACGATCCGTGCCTTGACTGCACGCGGCGAACCGCTCGGAGAAGCGCCGTTCGCGATAAAACCCGGAGAGACTGAAGCGATAGCTCCCTTCGAGTTGCCGCTGGAAATACGCAATCAGGTCGCGCGCCTTCGGATCAAGGGACAACGCTCCGCAGGCGCTGTGCACCTCCTGGACGCGCGATCTCAATGGCATCGGGTTGGAATTGTCTCGGGTGAGTCTCGCGAGGAAGCGCAACCCCTCCTCTCACCTCTTTATTATGTGGAACGCGCATTGTCGCCCTATGCTGACGTGATTACGCCAACCGAGGGCAACGCAGCCACAGCCATCAATGATCTGATCGAAAAGCAGCGTGTATCGACCATCGTACTGGCTGATATCGGCAGGCTCACGCCGGCAACTCAAGAAGAGTTGGAAGTATGGCTCGACAACGGGGGCGTACTGATTCGCTTCGCTGGTCCTCGGCTTGAGCAGGGCGGTGACGAACTCTTGCCCGTGGTTCTGCGCCGTGGCGGCCGATCTCTCGGGGGTGCGCTGTCTTGGGGCACGCCCCAGCCGCTTTCGCCGTTTGAAGAAAAAAGCCCGTTCAACGGGCTCGATGTGCCGGAGGATGTCCGCGTAAACCGGCAGGTCCTCGCCGATCCGGCCGTGGCGATGGACGCCGAAATCTGGGCGACGCTCACTGACGGCACTCCTCTTGTCACAGGGAAGCGTTACGGCGATGGCTGGGTGGCACTATTCCACGTCACCGCAAATTCCGATTGGTCCAACCTGCCGCTCTCGGGTCTGTTCGTACAGATGCTGCGTCAAACAATGACCCTAGGACCGAGCCAAGTCATTGCCGCTTCGGATAGCGGCGGCGGAACTCCGGAAAATACCGCGACACCGCTACGTAGCGCGACGACGACAGCACTTGCTCCCGTTCAAACGCTCGATGGCTTCGGCCAGCTCATCCCGCCGCCTCTGAGCGTTGCGCCTATTTCACCGGATCAGTTCGTCAAGACAGCTGCGGGACCGGAGCATCCTCCGGGCTATTACGGCCCGTCTGGCCAAGCACGTGCACTGAACATCGTGAAGACTGAGACAACCCTCGTACCGCTTCCCGATATTGGCGGCGCGAGCACGGTCAGCTTCTACACATTGAAGAAACCGTTCGCACTGGAGCCCTGGCTTTATCTGGCCGCGCTCACTCTGTTCGCGCTAGATATTCTAGCGGTACTCGCTTTGAGCAGCGGCCTCGGCTTCCGAAGGTCGGCGCGAGCGCCAGCCGCAATCGCCCTTGTTGCGCTGCTCGCGGCTACCGCTTCCCCTCTCGGCGCAAACGCTCAAGAGTCTAATACCCAAGAGGCGACCACAAAGTCAGACGCGGCCGCCGAAGAATTCGCTCTGAACGCGACGCTGAAAACACGTCTTGCCTACGTGGTAACCGGCGACGGCCGTATTGACCGCACCAGCGAGGACGGCCTGTCAGGGCTCAGCAAAGTTCTGGGGGCACGCACAGCGCTTGAGCCGGGCGCTCCAATGGGCGTCAACATCGAGACAGACGATCTGTCTTTCTTCCCGGTCCTCTATTGGCCGGTGCGCGAGGACGCCGAACCATTGTCGGACGAGACGCTCGCCAAGATCGATGCCTACATGAAGCAAGGCGGTATGATCGTCTTCGACACGCGAGACCAAGAGCGCGTGGCGTATGGCGGCAGCCAAGGCAAGGCTCTCAACCGCCTGATCGGCCGGCTCGACCTGCCGGCTTTGGAGCCTGTGCCAGGCGGACATGTTCTCACCCGGTCTTTTTATCTGATGAACAGTTTCCCCGGCAGATGGGACGGCGGTTCGCTCTGGGTTGAGGCAGAGCCCGGCAACGAAGCAGAGCGCAACGCGCGGGCGCGGCGTACGGACGGCGTTAGCTCGGTCATCGTCACCTCCAATGATTTCGCTAGCGCCTGGGCTCTCGACGAATCCAACCGTCCTCTGTACCCGGTGGTGCCCGGCGGTGAGTTGCAGCGAGAGATGTCGTTTCGGGCGGGTGTCAACTTGGTGATGTATGCGCTCACTGGCAACTACAAGGCGGATCAGGTCCACGTGCCAGCGCTCCTCGAAAGGTTGGGACAGTAGACAATGAACTGGTCCATCACCTTCATACCGTTCGTGCCTTGGGCAGCCCTCTGGATCATTGCCGGGATCGGCGCTGTGCTGCTAGGGCTGTTGTTCTGGCGCGCCCAGCGCGGGGCATTACTACGCCTTTTGACGTTCGCCGCGCTGTTGATGGCACTCGCCAACCCGCATCTCAAAAGAGAGGATCGCGAACCGCTCAACGACATCGTCACGGTAGTTGTCGACGACAGTCAGAGCCAATCGCTGGCTGGCCGCACAACGCGTACGGCCGAAATCCGCAAGGAACTCGAAGAGCAGCTGAAGGGTGTCCCAAAACTCGAGACGCGCATTGTGCGCTCTGGCTCTTCCTCAGAAGACAGCGACCAAGACGGGACCATGCTGTTTACCGACTTAGGGCAGGCCCTCGCGGACGTTCCGCCAGACCGCTTGGCTGGCGTCATCATGATTACCGACGGCCAAGTGCATGACGTGCCTGAGAACGTCAACGCTTTGGGCTTTGATGCTCCTGTGCATGCGCTCCTTACCGGCAAAGATGACGAGTTCGATCGCCGCCTCGAAATAGTCGCAGCGCCGCGTTTTGGCATCGTCGGCAGCACGCAGAGAATAGAAGTCAAGGTCAGCGAGTCCAAGCCCCGCGACGAAGACAACACTACGCTGACCATCACTCAGCAGGGCAAGCAGCCGGAAAAGGAAATCGTGCGTATCGGCGATACCGTCGAGATCCCGGTCGAGATCGATCATGCGGGCCCCAACATCGTGGAGATCGAGGTCGATGGCGCCCCTGGAGAGTTAACGGAGATCAACAACCGCACCCTGATCCCTATTGAGGGCGTCCGCGAAAACTTGCGTGTTCTGCTCGTTTCCGGCGAGCCTCATGCGGGCGAACGGACTTGGCGCAACATGTTGAAGTCGGATGCGTCCGTTGACCTTGTACATTTCACGATTCTTCGGCCGCCCGAAAAGCAGGATGGGACGCCGATCAACCAGCTCTCCCTGATTGCTTTCCCGACGCGCGAGCTCTTTCAGGAAAAGCTCGATCAGTTCGATCTCATTATCTTCGATCGATATCAGCGGCGCGGTGTACTGCCCCTGCTCTATCTCGAAAACGTCTCGCGCTACGTTGAGCGCGGCGGGGCGGTGCTTGTGTCCTCCGGGGACGACTACGCATCGCCGTTGAGCCTATACCGCACGCCGTTGGGATCGATACTGCCCGCGGCACCGTCAGGACGCGTCGTGGAGAAGCCCTACCGGCCTTCTCTCTCCGAACTCGGAACCAAGCACCCCGTGACCGGAGATCTCGCCGGTGCCCGTGGTGGCGGCGACGACGGCACTGATCCTACCTGGGGCCGTTGGTTCCGGGTGGTCGACGTATCACCACGCGATGCTGAAGTGTTGATGACGGGTGCCGACGACCGCCCACTTCTCGTAATCGGCGAGCGTGGTAAGGGCCGCGTCGGTGTATTGCTCTCCGACCAGGCCTGGCTCTGGGCGCGAGGCTATGACGGCGGTGGACCCTATTCAGATCTTCTGCGGCGCCTTGCGCACTGGCTCATGAAGGAGCCGGAGCTTGAGCAAGAGACGCTCCGGGCTTCTGCCAAAGGCCAGAGCGTCATAATTGAGCGGCGTTCCATCGAGGACGAGATCGATCCCGTCGTCGTGACGACGCCGGCTGGCGAAGAGATTACGGTGAGTCTCGACAGAGGCGAGAGAGGCCTATGGCGCAAGGTGTTGCCGGTTGATGACCACGGCGTCTATCGGGTGGCGTCGGGAGAACTCGCCAGTCTCGCGACAGTTGGAAAGGCCAACACACGCGAATTCGCGGCTGTGACGGCTTCCACTGAACCCCTGACGCCGGCCTTGGAAGGCACAGGCGGCGGCGCGTTCTGGATGGGCCGCGAGGAAGGAGAAGGAGCATCCCTTCCGCGTCTAGCCATGATCCGCAGTGGCCACGTCATGCACGGCTCCGATTGGATGGGCCTCCACAAACGCGATGCCTACCACGTCAAAGGAGTGCGGTTGTTCCCGCTGTTCACGGGCTTCCTAGCGCTGGCGCTTCTCCTCAGCCTGCTGGCCGCCGCTTGGTATCGCGAAGGTCGCTAGTAGACAGGCTCTCGAACCGAAGCGGCATAGGCGCTTACGAGTCCCGTCGCCCCCTGCAACGCTCCTTCGGATAGCTCTACGCCCAAGATGCGTTCTGGATCTACCGGCCCCGGTAGAGCGATCGCGCCGTTGGCACACGCTTTGAACCCAAAGCGACGATAGTAGGACATGTCCCCGACGAGCAGCACGAAGCCAAAGCCTGCTTTCTGCGAACGATCCAGCCCGCTCTCGATAAGCGCCTTACCGCATCCTTTGCCGACAAGAGCCGGATCTACCACGAGCGGGCCCAACAACAGACCTCCTTTTCGGTCGCCAACGCGGATCGCCGTGAAGCGAACGCCTCCCGCTATCTGAGCCCCCTCCCATGCTGTCAGGCAAAGGTTGGCCACGGGAGCAATACCTTCCCGCACGCGATAGGCGCTGCGCGCGAAGCGTCCTGGACCAAATGCAGCTGCGGAGAGAGCGTTAAGCGCGGGAATATCGGTTCTAGTCTCGGGGCGAATTTCGAAGGTCGTCATAGCAATGGCACCACAGAACAGATGTGAAGGGGATTTCCCCTACCGGGCGCCGAACATGACCTACTGACTTCTTTGGGTTTGACGAGGCGGCGGCAAGGGTCAAGCAATCCGCAACAAGCGGACGCTCGCTCGTCGTCGCAGGAGTGACTTCGCTATGGTGGTCGTCCAGTTCACGGGAGCTGCCCTTATCATGGACAAGCACAACAGGTCCAGCACCCAACAGACCCGGGGACATTTACGAAGCAATGCAAGTCCACTATGTGTTAGCGCATCAAGTTATATTGTTGGAATTGCAAGGGTTCGCATCTAGCAATTCCCTGGGACCAGAGCGCGTCCCGGAGGTTCAGCGGGGTTACTAATGGCAGACAAGGCACAGCTGCTCGTTCTCTATCACTCATCTTATGGCCACACGGAAACTTTGGCCTACGCAATGGCCCATGGCGTTCGCGCGGTCGAGGATATCCGGGTAACCGTCAAACGGGTGCCTGAGCTCATGCCGGACGATGTGATGGCGGCGGCGGGCATGAAGATTGAACAGCCAGCCCCTATTGCTGATCCCGCAGAGCTTGCCGATTACGACGGCATAATCCTCGGAACGCCCACACGCTTCGGCAACATGTCCTCGCAGATGCGCTACTTCCTCGACCAGACCGGGCCACTATGGGCCGCGGGCGCTTTGATCGGGAAGGTTGGCAGCGCGTTCACCTCGACCTCAACTGGGGGCGGAAATGAGACGACCATTGTGTCCGTGCACCACACATTGATCCACCACGGGATGGTGGTCGTAGGACTTCCCTACTCCGCGCCTGATCTCCCGGACGTCAGCGAAGTGCGCGGTGGATCGCCATATGGCGCTGGCACAATCTCTGCGCCAGACGGATCCCGCACACCCTCGCAGAAGGAATTAAATCTCGCGAGTTTCCAGGGCCATCACGTAGCAAAAATCACTAAGAAACTGGTGACGGGAGACGAATAACGATCTCATGCGCGGAAGCCGGCACTCTAGCCTGACCACTGGGACGTGATCGGGATGCCTTCAACTATTTCCGCAAGACGCCGGCGTGTCCCCTGATCCAACTGCTCGGGAAGAGAGCCGACTGCAAACATACCGGTCTCCGCAATCTCTTCCTTCTGCCGGTAGTCACCGTTTCGCAGCCAATCTCTCACCAGATAGAGCGCGATGTGATCGCCAGGAAAGATTGCGTTGTTGGAGAACATGCCATGGAGTTTCGGCGGCCCAGTCAAGCTGACCCCGACCTCCTCGTAGAGCTCTCGCACAAGGGCCTCTTCCATGGTCTCTCCCCACTCGACACCACCGCCAGGGAAGAACCAGCCCGGCCGATAAGAATGTTGGACGAGAAGGACCCGCCCCGCCTCGTCGATCACAACGCCCTGGGCCCCAAGCGTCATACCTCGACGCAAACGCGCAATAGGCCGGAACGGTACATTCACGTGCGAGGATGAACGTTCCTTTCTTGCTCCATACTTCTCGCTCAAGCCAAAGTCTCCAAAGTCATAGTGCAGGCCCCGAGCCGCACAATGGCGCTACAATACACCGCTTGTCGAGACGCCTAGCGCACCCAACTACTCCGACGTGACGCAAGGCCCCTTGGCGGCTTCGCTCTTTTGCACTACCCCATCCGCAGACGTTTCTATGAGGCACAGAACGTGTTCACGCTCGCGCATCTATCGGACATTCATCTCGGCCCCTTGCCCAAGGTGCACGGTCACCAGCTGTTGTCCAAACGGCTGCTGGGCTATGTGAATTGGCACCACGGGAGAAAGTACGTGCACCGGCGGGACGTGCTGGACAAGCTGACGCGCGACCTCACGGCACGCAACCCGGACCACATTGCGGTGACTGGCGATCTGACAAATCTGGGGCTGCCGCAAGAGTTTCCACCGACGGCTGAGTGGTTGAACGACCTGGGACAACCAGACATCGTCTCAGTTGTTCCAGGCAATCATGATGCCTACGTGCACCTTTCGAGCGACAAGGCAGTAGCCCATTGGCGTCCCTACATGGAAGCGAACCAGGAGGGGCAATTACTTTATGCGCAGCCTGCAGGGAACTTCCCTTACGTGCGTCGCTTCGGCGAGATTGCACTTATCGGACTGTCATCCGCTGTTCCGACCGCTCCATTCGTCGCCGCAGGACGGTTGGGTGCAGAGCAACGCAGCGAACTGTCCCAAGCGCTCGACCGGCTCAAGAAGGAAGAGCTCTTCCGCATTGTTCTCATCCACCACCCACCTCTACCGGGGCAAACAAGCTGGCGACGTGCTTTGCGGGATGCACCGGCGCTCAGGGACATTCTCACAAGATATGGCGCGGAGCTTGTCCTGCATGGGCACAATCACGAACAGACCGTTCTGGAATGCGAAACGGTCAGCGGCCCTGCCGTCATCGTTGGTGTTCCCTCCGCATCTGAAGCCGTCGATGGGCGCATACCTGCCGCACGCTACAACGAATATGCCATCGACCGCGTCGGGAGCGGTTGGAGCGTCGAAATGACGGGCCGCGCGTTCTCAAGCAGTGGCCAGATCCGAGATTGCGAAACGCACGTTCTTAGGACGCGCTGAGCCAAACGGCAGCAAAGAGCCCCACAGCGCCTGTGAGCAGTCCGATGATAAAGCTCAGGATTACCACACGCGCATTGAACGTCGGCTTCGAGTCCGCCGACGCGTCTCGATGTGCGATGTTCGTTCGTCCTGCTGCCACCTCAATACGCTCGCGCTGCACAATCTGCCTGGCGACGTAGTCCGCGATTCGATCGGCCATCTCAGCGACGTTTGTCGTGCGGAACAGAGTGCGGCGCCCGTCTTCACTATTGCGCATAAACAGATAGACGTTTGTCCCCTCATCGACCGTCACGTAAGTAAATAGGTCGATCCAAAGGCGAGCGGGACGGGTCGGCACCAGCGCCAAATTGAACCGATCGTCGTTCGTTGGGATGTCGGCGAACACGGCTTCAAGCTCCGACTTCAGCAACTCGAGACGGGCAAACTCTCCGTCACGGTGGTCAGCTGCCTCGTCAAGCCGTTCGGCCTCCTCAAGCCTAGCTCTCCGAATAGCCTCTCGCAAAGATCGGCTGGCGGCCGGGTGTTTGAGTACTTTGGCGCTACGGTCCATCTCTGAAGGGTCCTTATACTGCGTCCGTCGCTCCGAATTTTCGGTTTGTTGCCCCTAGTTCCTTCAAGGCGGCGACCGCTTGGCTCGATTCTTACCTCGCTCGGCATCTGGTGCAAACCGCAGAGGTTCACCATTCTCGGCAGCAACGGGTCGCCAAGCGAATATTCCCTCAATTCAAAGGAAACGTGTCGACGGGAAACCGCTGCACCGTGAGCCAGCTAGATGTCATGCATCGCAGCATACGAGCCGATTCGATAGGAGAAGCTTGCGCTACCGTCGTGCGCCTACTTATTCGCAAGGACAACGGACGCTCGCGCATCATCGAACCATCTGTCGATGGCTTCATCCACATTCTTATCGAGCTCCACCTGCCATGTGGCAATGGTAGCATCTAGCGCTTCTTCGTTAGCCGCAACGAAACTAGCCCGATTGATCGCTTCGCTCGCCTCGTTGACGAAATAGTCGATGGCGATGCCGATCGCCACACCGATAGCCGCGCCAATCACTTGACCTCCTACCGGCTCGACGACCGTCCCCACAGCGGCGCCCTGCAACGCGGGCCCTGCGCGTGTGGCAAGCGATGTCGCAAGACGCGTCGACATTTGACCAAAGCTACGTGCCGCGATTGCATTGATTGCGCGGCCGAGTGTCAGAGCACCAATCGTGCCGCCCGCAGCTGCAGCACCAACACCCACTACCCCGTCATAAGCCCGGTCTTCCATGAGATAGGTCGGCGCCTTCCACTTCTGCGCATCCCAGTCGAGCTTCACATTCGTCATCGAGGTGGTCGCGGGTATATCTTCCATGTTGTTCGTGTGCTTCGCCAGAAAGAGTTGCAGACGCATATCGGTGTTCACAATCACACGCCGATAGCTGTCGTGAGCACGCCTCACCGCCTGTTCTACGCCTTTGGTAATTGTCTGATCGCGCAATTCGGGCTTCAAAACCTGGTCTGTGTAGTTCCGGAGGAAGTACTCCTCGACATCGGCTTGAATCGCTTCACCCAGCGACTCGTACCTTCCGGTCTCAAAAAATCGAGTTACCGCGGAAGAGACCGTCTCCTTCAGTACGATGTACGAGCGCTTCCACTCGAAAAACCAGTCGGCGTAGGCCTCAATTGATTGGTCGCTGTCTTGGAATGCAAGTTCGAAACTCCGTTCCAAATCCTCATGAGCCGTCCGCTTGATCCGTGCACGTTCCTCATCGAGCTTTAAGATTGTGTCGTTGACGAACTTGTCTGCCTCCGACTGCCCCACGACGAGCTTGTGTAGTTTGCCGTCAACATCTCTGACGACTAAATCCACCGCGTCGGGCGGCAGCGTCTTGGCCGGCCGGAATATATCGAAGATGCTCTGATCAGGATGTACGGCAGCTGTATGGTCGAGGTGGCGCTCATAGCTACGATAGAACGTCGTCCCTAACGTCAGCACTGCATAGGCAATCAAGATAAGTCCGATCGCTGTGCCGATAGGCTTAAGCAGCATACCGAGCGCACTTGGCTTTACGACCTTTTGCTTGATCGGGGGTCGCTCGGCAGCCGTGTCTGAATCGTTCGCAGTGGTCGAACGGCGTCGCGTAGCACGCGACAGCCAGGACTCTTCCTTTGCAGGGATGCCTACGGGCGCATCGTCAATGTCGTGCACGTCGTCATCGTACGAGTCCACGAGGTTCGTGCCGCGCTGTCCATCGTCAAGCATGTGCTGAGACACCTCTCCTGTGGCCGCAAGAAGCTGAGTGAAGGCGTTGCTGCCGCATCCTTCCAACCCACTATATATAAGGTTCGAGACCGCTCGAAGTAAGTTAGCTCGCTGAGCGTTACTTCTGATCGCGAGCAACAAGCTGAAAGAGCCAAGCTATCAAACCCTTACGGTCAGTCCGAAAATGGGCAAGCGTATTGCCATCGTCGATTTTCACAGATAGGCCCCCAAGTGAATTGACCACCTCGAAGGCGTGCTCGTCCGTAACGTCGTCACCAACAAAGATAGGCGTGCGATCCTTAAACGGGGCTTCACTGAGAAAGGAACGTACGGCCTCTCCCTTGTCGACGCCTTTGGGCTTCAACTCGAAGACCATCTTCCCCGGCAAAATGACGAGACCAGGGTTCTTGGCGACGACCTCCTGAACCTCTTCCTCGCACGATTTGGCAAGCTCCGGCCGCTGTCGGTAGTGAAGCGCGATAGACGACCGCTTTCGCTCCAGCAGCAGACCAGGATGCGCCGCAACAAAGGGCCCCAGCGTCGCATGGGCCGCCGCGACTGCCTCGGCATTTCCCTCGTCGAAATGCACAACGCCCATTGAATCGCGTCGTATCGAGCCGTGTTCTGCTGCCGTTGCCAGTCGGATCGGCGCCATGAATCCGTCAACCGCTTCCAATGGACGGCCGGTCACGATGGCAACCGCGCCATCGTACTTCAGCGCAAGCGCTTGCAACACGTCTCGGACCTCTTGCTCGACAGAAACCAAGTCCGGGCGTGAAGCGATCTCGGCCAACGTGCCGTCAAAATCAAAGAAAAAGGCACTCGCGGGTGGAATATCCGGCAAATCTCTAGTCATTGCTTTCCATTAGCACGATCTTGAACTCTACGTAGGCAGGCGAGCCAGCGCTAACTCCGGAAAGAGCGCGCTCGCAATTCGAAGAGGCGAAATTTTTCAGGATGTTCCGAACTCATGGTAACGATTTCCGTTTATGATCATGCCCGTCTAGCAGCGAGAATGGACCGGCAGTGCGTGGTGCCCGACCGATTGTGCAACTTTGGGGACATAGCCACGTCATCCACTCGAGATATGACAGACGCAAGTCAATCAATGAGTGATTCGGCCAGATTCTCGTTTTCGATGGTGCCCCGTGTCGGCAAGTATGAACTTTGGACCTGATGCCTGAGACAACGAAAAACAATCGCCGCCTTGTCGTTGTTTCCAACAGGGTCGCGGACTTCAATGCCAAGTTCCAAACTGGCGGGCTCGCCGTTGCCCTTGGGGACGCGCTCAAGGCGTCCAAGGGACTCTGGTTTGGCTGGAGCGGTGACACGCGCGATGATGCCCGCACCGTACCGCCGAACATCGAGCATATATCCGGGCTGACCGTCGCTACGATCGACCTCACAGACAAAGAAGCGGAGGGCTACTATTTCGGCTACGCCAATCGTTGCCTGTGGCCTGCTCTCCACTACCGGCTCGATCTCGCCCAATCGAACGAAGAACAGAGCGAGATCTATTTCCAAGTGAACGCCCGCTTCGCGGAGGCGCTGATGCCGCTGGTCACGCCGGACGACATCATCTGGATCAACGACTATCACCTCATCCCATTGGCGGAAGAGTTGCGAGCCCGTGGCTGCGAAGCCCGTATCGGTTTCTTTCTGCATACACCTTTTCCCTCGCCGGAGATCTTCGCCGCGATACCCGGCCAGAAGCGGCTCGGCAACGCGCTCATGGTCAATGATGTCGTCGGCTTCCAGACCACCTGGGACCGCGACAACTTCCGGCGCTACGTTGCCGCCTCACTCGATGGAGAACCGCTGCAGGGAGATCGCGTAACCGCTCAAGGAGCGACGACACTCGCATCCGTCTTTCCCGTGGGAATCGATGTCCAACATTTCAAACAGCTCGCCGAGGAAGAAGACGCCCAAGGCCGGCTACTTCCAGACGCGGGCGCCGACATGAAGACGATCATCGGTGTTGACCGTCTCGACTACACGAAAGGGCTGCCCGAGCGCCTTCGGGCCTTCGAGGTTTTGCTCGAACAGTATCCTGAGCACCGCGGCAAGGTTCGGCTAGTGCAGATTGCGCCACCGACCCGCGAAGGTCTGCCCGTCTACCAGGAAATCCGCGAGAACGTCGAGCGGCTCGTTGGCCGTATCAATGGCCGCTTTGGCGACCTCAGCTGGCAGCCGGTCATCTACATGCATCGCGGAGTGGCGCAGAATATTCTGGTCCGGCTGTTCCGGCGTAGCCACGTTGGCCTCGTTACGCCCTTGCGCGATGGCATGAACCTCGTTGCGAAGGAGTATATTGCCGCTCAAGCGGCGCACGATCCGGGTGTGCTGGTATTGTCGCGTTTCGCTGGCGCGGCAGAGCAGCTCCGCGAGGCGCTTCTTATCAACCCGCACGATATTCAAGAGACGGCGCGCGCGCTTGATCGCGCCCTGACCATGCCACGCCAGGAGCGCTGGGCGCGCCATAACCGGCTATGGCAGCGCATCGAAACCTATGACTTGTTCAACTGGCGCGACAGCTTCATCCAGTCCTTCGCCGAGTCGGACACAAACCCGGTCAACCTCTTCCCGAAAGAGGCCGGCGCCGCCTGAAATCTATGCCCGGAGCCGTGTCGTCGCCTTCAGGGTGGGGTAAACAAGAGGCGCGCTGCGGTATAATTGGCTCTAGTACCAGCCGCTGAACCCTCTTACTTTGACCGGCATGATGACCTATCAGGGTCCGCTTCGATATTCTTAGTCGCTAAACCCCACGACATCGCCAACGCCTCATGATCGATCGCAACGACCGGCACTGGTACAAAAACGCCGTCATCTACGAACTGCACATCAAGGCATTCTTTGACGCCAACAATGACGGCATTGGCGACTTTGCGGGCCTGGTCAAAAAACTCGATTACCTTCAAGACCTTGGCGTCACCGCCGTTTGGTTGCTGCCGTTCTATCCCTCGCCCCTGCGCGACGATGGTTACGACATCGCCGACTACACCTCGATCAACCCGACCTACGGCACGATGCGCGATTTTCGCCAATTCGTGGCTGCTGCCCACGATCGCGGCATACGCGTGATCACGGAGCTCGTGGTTAACCACACGTCGGATCAGCATCCTTGGTTTCAGCGGGCGCGGAAGGCCAAGCCTGGCTCTGTTTGGCGCGACTATTACGTTTGGAGCGACACCGATCAGAAATTTCCCGGTACGCGGATCATCTTCCTCGATACTGAGACTTCCAACTGGACATGGGACCCCGTGGCGAAGGCCTACTTCTGGCATCGATTCTACTCGCACCAGCCAGACCTAAACTACGATAACCCGCGGGTGCTCTCTGACATTCTGCGCGTCCTCCGCTTTTGGCTCGACATGGGCGTCGACGGTCTGCGGCTCGATGCGGTTCCGTATCTCATCGAGCGCGACGGAACCAACAACGAAAACCTCCCCGAGACGCATGAGATTCTGAAACGGTTTCGAGCGGAGATCGACGAGCGTTATCCGGACCGAATGCTGCTGGCCGAGGCCAATCAATGGCCCGAGGACACCCGTCCCTATTTTGGCGATGGTGACGAATGCCATATGGCATTTCACTTCCCTCTGATGCCACGCATCTTCATGAGTCTCGCGCGTGAGGACCGCTATCCAATCACCGATATCATCAGTCAGACGCCGCCAATCCCGGAAGATTGCCAGTGGGCCATCTTCCTGCGCAATCACGACGAGCTGACACTTGAGATGGTCACCGACTCTGAGCGCGACTATCTGTGGGAGACGTATGCGACGGACGAACGTGCCCGCCTCAATCTCGGCATTCGAAGGCGGCTCGCTCCCCTCCTCGACAACGACCGTCGCAAAATCGAACTGCTCACGGGGCTACTCCTGTCGATGCCTGGAACGCCGGTGCTCTACTATGGGGACGAGCTGGGCATGGGCGACAATTTCTATCTTGGCGATCGCGACGGCGTCCGCACACCGATGCAGTGGTCCGCGGACCGCAATGGCGGCTTCTCGCGCGCCGATCCGCAGCGTCTCTACTTGCCGCCGATCATGGACCCGATCTACGGCTACGAGACCGTGAACGTTGAGGCGCAGCAAACGCACGCGAGTTCCTTGTTCAACTGGACGAAGCGTATGATCGCGGTGCGCCAAACCCATACGGCCTTCGGCAATGGTGATATGGCATTTCTGCGCCCTGGGAACCGAAAATTGCTCGCCTATCTGCGGGAGCATGACGGCCAAGTCATCCTCTGCGTTTTTAATCTCTCGCGTTCAGCGCAAGCCGTGGAGTTGGATCTTTCGAGCCAACGCGGCAAAGTCCCGGTTGAGTTGACCGGCGCGTCGGCTTTTCCGCCGATAGGAACTCTACCTTACTTGTTGACCCTGCCTGCCTACGGCTTCTACTGGTTCATGCTCGCCGACCCGGCTCAACTGCCCTCACTTCCCGAGCAAGAGCCAGAGTCTTTGCCTGAGCTCGAGACATTCATTCTCGGTGCCGGGTGGATGGTGGTCGAAAGTCAGAGGCGCGACTCAGCGCGGATCGACCGCGTTGTTCGGGAGATACTGCCCACCTACATCGCGCGGCAACGTTGGTTCGGTCCGAAAGACGCGCGGATCACCCATGTGACGCCTGAGCGCATGGGAGAAATACCCCAAGAGGGACGTGAGAGTTTTCTCCTCCTCTTGGGTAACGTAGCCTTGCAAGACGGAGGCACGCAACGCTACCTCATTCCTCTCGAGCTCGCGTGGGGCGACGAAAGTCTCCGACACGACAGCCCGCTTTTGCCCTACGTCGTCGGAAAGGTCCGCCGAGGCTCGAAATCTGGAATCGTCTTCGATGCTGCGCACGGCGACAGGTTCCCGCGAGCGCTTCTCCTCGCGATGCGAAACCACACGACCCTTCCGGCCATTGGCGGATCGTTTCGCTTTGGCGCTACGGAAAAGCTCCGTGGACTGGATATGTCGGAACCGCTCGAAGTACGGCGCGTGGCGACGGGTGAACACGCACACACGGTCCGTACACTTGGCGATGAGGTTGTTCTGAAGATGGCCAGGCGCTTGCGTTCCGGCGTAGATCCCGGAATCGAGATGGGCCACTTCCTCGCGCGCTCTGGCTTCGCCAACAGCCCGGCACTCTTAGGGAGCCTTGAGCTTGTTAACGATTCGGGCACGCCCACGGCGCTTGCCGTGGCGTTTGAATATGTCCGCAACCAGGGCGATGGTTGGTCCGTTGTCGTCGACGCGCTCGACCGTGAATTGGAGGACGAGACACTCGTGGGCAACGCCGAGGATCGCGGTCTCCCCTATTCACTCACACTGATCGAGACCATTGGCCGACGCACAGGTGAGCTACACCGCGCGCTGGCCGCCGCCGACGCCGAAGACGCCGCATTCGCTCCCGAGCCCGTTACAGCAGCGGATCTTGATAACTGGCTCAAGCGAGCCGTCGCGCATGCCAATGCGGCCTTCGAGTCTTTGGAGGCTCTTCCAGACACAACAGACCAAGAAACGCTTCAGCTCGCGGAGAAACTACTCGCATTGCGCGAAGCCATGGTCCGGCGCATCGAAACGCTGGTTCCGGCAATCGCGCGCGGTAACAAGCTTCGGCTCCACAACGACTACCACCTCGCAAAAGTTCTCGTCTCGGCAAACGACGTTTACATCATCGACTTTGAGGGAGAGCCCGACCGGCCAGTTGAGGAGCGGCGGCAAAAAGCGCCAGCATCGCGCGATATTGCTACGATGCTGCGATCCTTCGATTACGCGGCGCGTACGGCGATGGACCGCCAGCGGCAGCGGGGTGCAACGCAGCTCGAGGAAATTGAAGCGCGCGGTATGAACTGGCGGTCTCTGGCCGAGCGGCGTTTTCTGCGGGCTTACGGGATGGCGCGGGATGATTCTACCGGAGGCTCGCATCTTGCCGGTGGCGAGCTCTTGCCACTCTTCCTTGCGGACAAGCTGTTCGAAGAGATTCTTTACGAAGGTTCGAACCGGCCGGTCTACCTCGCCACACCGCTGCGCGCCGCACTCGAGCTTGTCGCACCTCTCGACACGACAATAGACGGTGACGGAGCTTGATTTCCTCTCCGACCATCGATCAGCCATGGGGTCGGCGCCAATGTCGTTAAAACTCGATCCCGGCGCCCCCCATCCGCTCGGCGCCACATTTGACGGCCAGGGGGTCAACTTCGCGCTGTTTTCAGCCCATGCAACGCGCGTGGACCTATGCTTGTTCGATGAAGGCGGTACAGAGACGGATCGGATCACCTTGCCCGAATATACCGATGAGGTTTGGCACGGCTATGTACGAGGTGTCGGGGCGGGACAAAACTATGGCTATCGTGTGCACGGCCCCTACGTTCCTCGCCACGGACATCGCTTTAACCGCAACAAGCTACTCCTCGATCCCTACGCCAAAGCCTATGCCGGACAACTTAGGTGGGATGACAGCCTGTTCGGATATGAGATCGGCGCAAAGCGCGGCGACCTCGTAAAGAGCCGCACGGACAGTGCACCCTTTATGCCGAAATGCGTCGTCATGGGAGCCGCAGACCGCCCCTTGAACAACCGGCCTAATAGGCCCTGGCACGAGACCGTCATATACGAAGCGCATATGAAAGGCATGACGGCGCGTCATCCAGACGTGCCGGAGGCCATTCGCGGTACTTTCGCCGGACTATCGCATCCAGCCATAATCGAACACCTCGTGAAGCTCGGTGTAACGGCCATTGAGCTGCTTCCAGTCCATGCAATCGTGAATGATCGACATCTGGTGGAGCATGGGTTGAGCAACTATTGGGGCTACAACAGTGTCGGCTTTTTCGCACCGGCAGACCGTTATGTCTCTCCTGGTAGCGGTATTGGCGAATTTCGAACGACAGTAGACCGCTTACATGATGCCGGTATCGAGGTCCTGCTCGATGTCGTTTACAACCATACAGCAGAGGGTAACGAACTGGGACCGACGCTCTCGTTCCGCGGCATCGACAACGCTTCCTACTACAAGCTTTCAGAGAACCGGCGGCATTATCACGACACAACGGGCTGCGGAAACACAATGAATGTGGCCCACCCTCGCGTGCTTCAGTTGGTTTTGGATTCCTTGCGCTACTGGGTCGAACAGTGCGGCGTCGATGGATTCCGATTTGACCTGGCGCCCGCCCTCGCCCGGGATGGCAATGGATTCGATCCGAGTGCGTCTTTTCTGGATGCAATCGGCCAGGACCCCACTCTTGCTCGCACCAAGCTCATCGCCGAGCCATGGGATGTGGGCACGGACGGTTATCAGTTGGGTTCGTTTCCACCGGGCTGGGCTGAATGGAACGATCAATGGCGAGATGGCCTCCGCGCCTACTGGAAGGGGGACATGGGGCAGCTTCCCGAGCTTGGCCGCCGCATTACGGGATCGGCCGAAATCTTCGACCGCCGCGGCCGTAAGCCCTGGGCGAGCGTCAACTTCGTGGCAGCCCACGATGGCTTCACTCTGAAGGATGTCGTGTCCTATAACGAGAAGCACAACGAGGCCAATCTTGAGGACAACCAAGACGGCCACTCTCACAACTGTAGTTGCAATTGGGGTGTCGAGGGCCCGACCGATGACGCTGCAATATTAGACCAGCGTGATCGCATCCGCCGAGCGCTGGCAGGAAGCCTCTTGTTATGCCACGGCACGCCTATGTGGCAAATGGGCGATGAGATGGGCCGCACGCAACTCGGCAACAATAATGCCTTCTGTCAGGACAGCGAGATTTCCTGGATGGATTGGCAAAACGTCTCTGATCGTGACCAAGCGTTCCTAGGCTTTGTACAGGGGCTTGCTTCTTTGCGCCAACAACTGCCGCTTCTGCGGTCACCCAAATTTCTGCACGGCGAGCCCATCGCCCCGCGGATCAAGAACGTGTCTTGGTTCAAGCCAGACGGCGAGAAAAAAAAGGCCGAACATTGGGAAGACCCAGTCGCGAAGTGCATTGGCGCCTCTTTTGCGGGCGGTGGAAACATCCTGCTCCTGCTCTTCAATGCCGACGCTGAAGAAATCGACTTCATGTTCCCCTATTTCGGCAAGCGTCACTTACACTGGAAGCTCCTTTGCGACACCGCAAATGGCCTGATCCGCCCGGACGATGTGCCGATCGCAACGGGCAAGACGACTATTCCGGGTAGCGGGCTCCTCTTGTTTGAAAGGACGGAGCGATGACGGCGCGCTTCGCTCATACGCTCCCTTGGGGCACGGAGATCGTCGACGATGGCGCACGCTTCCGTCTCTGGGCGCCTGACCAGAAATCGGTGTCGTTGCTCACTGATAAAGGCAAATCCATCCCCATGGCGAAGACGTACGACGGCTGGTTTGAAACGCTCACTGATGCCGTGTTGGTCGGAGGCGGCTATCAATATGTCCTGAACGAAGGCTTGGCCGTCCCCGACCCCGCCGCGCGGGCACAGATAGGCGACGTGCACGGCCCCAGCCGGCTCGTGGACCCGAAATCCTATGCGTGGCGCACGCCCAATTGGAAAGGCCGCCCTTGGCACGAGGCCATCCTCTACGAACTCCACACGGGCACGTATTCGGTCGAAGGCACCTTCAACGCCATCGCACGCGATCTCGACCGCCTCGTTGATGTGGGCGTTACCGCCATCGAGCTCCTGCCCGTGGCGCAATTCGGTGGCAATCGCGGTTGGGGTTATGACGGCGTGCTGCTGTACGCTCCCCACGTCGCCTATGGCGGTCCAGAGGGCCTGAAGCGTCTCATCGATGCCTGCCACGAGCGCGAAATCATGGTGCTGATGGATGTGGTCTACAACCATTTCGGCCCGGACGGGAATTACCTTCACCGCTATGCCTCGGACTTTTTCGATGAGACGCGTCACACCCCTTGGGGACCGGCTATTGCCTTTGCGCGCAAGCCCGTGCGGGACTTCTTCATTCACAACGCGCTCTATTGGCTAGAGGAATTCCGTTGCGACGGCTTGCGTCTTGATGCGATCGATCAGATCGAGGATCCGTCCGAGGAGGAGATTCTGGCCGAGATGGCGCGTGAGATTCGCGCGCAGATCCCGGACCGGCATATTCATCTCACCATTGAGGACGACGAGAATACAACCCGGCTTTTCTCGTTCGACGAAGACAACAATACAAGGCTTTTTGATGCGGAATGGAATGATGATTGGCATCACGCCATGCACGTGGTGCTCACCGGGGAAAATGCCGGCTACTACCAAGACTATGCCGATGAACCCGTGGCCCGGCTGGCGAACACGATGGCGCAAGGTTACGGCTATCAAGGCGAGCCTTCGCCGTTTCGTGACGCCAAGCCGCGCGGGCAACCCTCGGCGCATTTGCCGCCCACGGCATTCGTCGATTTCATTCAGAACCACGACCAGACCGGCAACCGCGCTCAAGGCAACCGGCTGACCACGCTTGCAGAAGCGGAGGCGATCGACGCGGCGCTCACGCTCCTCCTGCTTTCGCCACACATTCCGATGCTGTTCATGGGCGATGAGTATGGTGAGAAGCGGCCCTTTCAGTTCTTCACGGACTTCGAAGGCGATCTGGCGGAGGCCGTTCGCAAAGGCCGCCGCGCGGAGTTCCGCGATAATAAGGCATTCGCCGATGCGTATGCGAAGAACCTCATACCCGACCCGAACGCCGAAGAGACACTCAGAAGATGTGTGCTGGCGCCGCTGAACACACCACGCCTTTCCCTCGTAAAACAACTGATCGCCGCGCGAATTACCCATGTGATTCCTCACCTCAAGTCCATGGGCGGGAACACCGGGACCGTGACGGCGCTCAAGGGGGCCGCATTCTCCGTGGACTGGGCGTGCGGTGGCGGCAAACTCACCCTCACCGCCAACTTTTCCGACCGCCCCGTCATGAATCCGTCGAATGCGGCTAGCAAACCCTTCTGGACGACACCCCTCAACTTGGATGTCGCGGCGAACACCCTGCCCCCATGGTCCGTTATCGCCCGCTTGAGTACCTAGGAGTCCTGATGCCCGACCGAGTCGACGAATTAGCGAAGCGCTATCATATTGCCGAAGGCTACATCCGCGAGCGAGGCGACTGGGTGACGACGCCGGATGAGACCAAGGCGAAGGTCTTGCGGGCAATGGGCGTGCCAGTCGACGGCAAAGACGAGCTCCCAGACCCTGCACAAATCAGGGATATTGCCGATCTCTCGGCGTCGGCCTTCTGGCCCCCTTTCCTGATAGATCAGCGCTCTTGGGGATTTTCAGTCCAAGCGTATGCGCTGCGCTCGGCCCGCAATTGGGGCATTGGCGATTTCGAGGATCTGGCGCGGCTCGCGGAGTACGCCGCGGCGCTCGGTGCGGACTTCATCGGTATCAGTCCCCTGCACGCGTTGTTCATCGCCGAACCTAGGCGGATCAGCCCATACAGCCCCTCCTCGCGCAGCTTTCTCAACCCGCTTCTGATCGCACCGGACAAAGTGCCGGGATTTGGCGACATCGAAACGCCTGACCTCGCGGCGACATGCGTCGAGCTCCGAGATACAAAGCTGATCGACTATCCAAGTGTCGCTGCCGTCAAGATACCTATCCTTGAAGAGCTGTTTGCGCATTTCTTAAAGGCCGGGCCAGCTGAAGCAAAGGACGTCTTCGAACACTTCTGCTTCGAGCAGGGCAAAGCCCTGCAAGTCCACGCGCTGTACGAGGCCCTGTCCGAACACATGGTTACACAAGGCCGCAATGCCGCCTGGACGTCGTGGCCTGAAGCCTATCAGGATCCGACCAATATTGAGGTCCGTGACTTTGCCCGGGCCGCCAGGACACGCATCGCCTTCCATGCCTGGCTGCAATGGATAGCAGACGCACAACTTGCAGACGCGCAGGCGCGCGCGCGCGCGGCTGGCATGCGCATCGGTCTTTACCTCGATCTCGCGGTCGGCGTTTCCCCGGACGGCTCGGCATGCTGGCAGAACGGCCCCGCCATCGCTCACCATGCGCGGATCGGTTGTCCGCCTGATCCCTTCAGCGCGCAAGGACAAGACTGGGGACTTGTTCCCTTCTCGCCGGTTGGCCTTTCTGAAGCGCGGCTGGAACCCTTCCGTGCGGTGTTGCGGGCGAACATGCGTTATTCCGGCGCCCTTCGGATCGACCATGCTATGGGCCTGCAGCGGCTTTATTGGATTCCAGACGGCAATACCGCCGTGGACGGCGCTTATGTCGCCTATCCCTTCCGTGATCTCTTGGAGGGCGTCGCAGCCGAATCCTGGATTTCACAAACCATCGTCATCGGCGAGGACCTCGGCACCGTACCGCCCGGGTTCAGTGACACGATCGTCCGCGCTGGCCTTTTGAGCTATCAGGTCCTTTACTTCAGCGAGGAGGACGGCGTCTGGCGAGCGCCTCACGCCTACCGCCGCGAGGCCATGGTGTGCGCCTCTACCCACGATCTGCCGACGCTACGTGGTTGGTGGACCTGCAACGATATTGATTGGCGTGTCAAATGCGCTCGCGCCACGGAGGCCGAGGCCCTGATCCAAAGGCAAGACCGCATGCGCGACCGCAAGTACCTTCTCGATGCGCTGATGGGCACTCAAGCCCTGGACCCCGATCCCGCCTATGCGCAAGCGGAAGAGATGCCGGACGCCGTGATCCTCGCCGTACATCGCTTTCTCGCCGCAACGCCCTGCCGGCTTCTGACGGTGCAAATAGACGATGCACTCGGGGTGGTCGAGCAGGCGAACCTGCCCGGCACCGTGGACGAGCATCCCAATTGGCGGCGTAAGATAGCGGTGCCCATCGAAGAACTTGGGGAGCATTCGCTTTTCCGTGCGGTCGCGGACACCGTTGCTGCCGAGCGGCCCAAATCGTGATGCGATCCTCATGAACGCGCGCGCGACCTACCGCCTTCAACTCCGTGACGGCATGGACTTTGCCCGCGCCCAGCTGCTGGCGCCTTACCTGGCGAAGCTCGGCGTGTCGCACCTGTACGTGTCGCCCATTCTGCGTGCCGTGCCTGCCTCAACCCACGGCTATGACGGTGCGGCCTATGACGAAATCGAGCCGTCACTCGGCGGCGCGAACGGCTTTCGGAACATGGCTCGTGCGTATGGCGCCAAAGGCATCGGTGTGATTGCCGACTTCGTTCCCAACCACATGGGCGCGAGCCCCTTCAATCCTTGGTGGTGCGACGTGCTGGAATGGGGCGCCGAGAGCCCCAAAGCAAATTACTTCGATATCGACTGGTCAGCGCCGAAACTTCTCATTCCCATCCTCGGCGAACCCTATGGGCGCGTTCTGGACAAAGGCCAGTTCGGTCTGAACTTCGATCCGCAAAGTGGTGGCCTGAACCTTGAAGTCTATGGGATGAGGCTCCCTTTGAGCCCACCGACCTATACCAATGTGCTGTCACGCGCAGGGTCGAACTTCGATGATCTCACTAACCGCTTTGCCATCGCGACGCCCGAAACCGCTCCCGAACTGAAAACGGAGTTGGCCGCGCGGGCGGAAGAGTCCGGCCAGGCGGACATCTTGAGCGCGGTGCTGCTTACCATGACCGCAGACCACAATGCCATGCACGCCCTCCACGAGGCCCAAGTCTGGCGGCTTGCCTATTGGCGCGCGGCGCGCGAGACGCTCACCTATCGTCGTTTCTTCGAAGTTGCCGACCTCGTTGGCGTGCGCATGGAGCAGCCGAGCGTGTTCGACGAAACCCATCGGATGATCCTCGAGCTTGCGGCGGAGGGCGCGATCGAGGGCTTGAGGCTTGACCATGTGGACGGTCTCGCCGATCCGCTCGCCTATTTCCGGAAACTGCGCGAGAGTCTCGGCGAGGACCGCCCCTTCATCATCCTGGTCGAGAAGATTCTCGAGGGGTTTGAGACGCTCCGCTCCGACTGGCCCGTGCAAGGCACGACCGGTTACGAGTTCATCCGTGCCCTAAGCGGCCTCCTTACCGACCCCGACGGGGAAGTCCCGCTTACCGAGGCGTATCTCGCATTCACGGGCGCACTCGTGGACTACGTCGCGTTGCTCGCCACGGCCAAGCGCCACATTTTCGTGCGCAATCTTGCGGGAGAGCTCGACATCCTGACGGGCCTCGCCCATCAGCTGGCACAGGCAGACCTCAACACGCGCGACTATGGGCGCGACACGCTGCGCCGCGCCATCATCGAGTTGGGAGTGGCCCTCCCCGTTTACCGAACCTATGTGGACGTCGACGGACCGCGCGCACAGGACGAAGTGTTAATCGGTGAGGCCGAAGCCGCTGCCAAGGACACCCGCGAGGTGGAGGACGACGGTGCAATCGACTTTGTCGCGCGCATCTGGCGCCTCGATCTGCCCGAACCCAGCTCCCGAGCTGAGGCCCTTACCTTTGTCACCCGCTTGCAGCAAACGACCGGCCCGCTTATGGCCAAAGCAGTCGAGGACACGCTGTTCTACCGATATAACCGCCTCATCGCGCTCTGCGAGGTTGGCGGCGCGCCCGAGGAGTTCGGCGCCCCCGTCGAACGATTCCACGAGGCAATGGCCGCGCGGCGCGCGGACCAGCCCTTTGGCCTGCTTGCCACCGCCACCCATGATACCAAACGCGGCGAAGACGCCCGCGCCCGACTCTACGCGTTAAGCCAACATGCGCAAGACTGGCGCGGCAATGTCGAGCGCTGGGCGGCGCAGAATGAGCATCTCCTGCTCACCATGGAGGAGTCGCGCGCGCCCTCGGCCAACGATGAATGGATGTTCTATCAAGC
>NZ_JBZMXT010000026.1:0-30112 GCF_058506495.1 Methyloceanibacter sp.
ATCCGCGGCGCCCGGCTTGCCCAGGACGCGCAGAGCGCGGGCGGGCAGAAGGAAGACCGCATTCAAGCCACCTCAGAGGGTTTCGCGAAACGTCAGGTCATCCACGACACAGTCGTCGAAGAGCAGGGCGATCGCGAATTCATCACTATCAAGCCTTACCTTCGCATCATCGCCGGGCTTGGCACCGAAAAGTCCGAAGACGCCAGCCGCCTCCCTCGCTTCAATCCCTTCAAGCTTTATTCCGACTCAACACCTATAGGCGGCGGCGGAGATGCCGTGGACCCCTCGCTGTCCTTGCAGGTGGATGTTGTTGAGGTCCCAGGCGGGTTGTTGCCCCCAACCGACGATATTGAGCTCGATCCAGAGCAGGTGACCTCGCTGGTCTCGCGCGCCGCAGAGAATTTCGCATACGCCGAGCGTCCTGAGGCTTTCGCGGGTGGCGCAGGCGAAGCAACCTTGCAGTTGGCCTCCTACCGTCCTGACGAATTAGACCGCCCGCGCTTTGTCCCAAATACAACCGTCATCCACAAACTGACCGACGAAGACGAAGCCTTCCGCGAGACACAGGTCGCCAATGCCGAGACGAAGCTCATAAGTGTCGGCAAACGTGACACGCTCCTAGGCGTCATGCTGAACGTCGGGACAACCAAAGAGCTGGCGAACGAACTCGTCGATAGTCTCGACGCCTTGTTCGGACCTGAAGACTTGAAGCCCGGCCAAAAGATTGATGCCCGTCTCGTCGAGTCCGAAGCAGACTCCGAGGTCAAGGAGCCGGTCCGCATCAGCATCTTCGACAAAGCCGGCGAGCATATTGTAACGACGTCGCGCAACCGCGACGGAGACTATTTGGCCTCAACAGTTGCGCCTCTCAACGAAGTCGTCATTACGGCCTCGAACCGGGCTTCGCTCTACGAGAGCTTTTACGAATCGGCGCTGGAGCACAAACTTCCGGCCGACGTGATCATGAAGCTGCTGCGTGTCCATTCTTACGATGTGGACTTCAAGCAGAAGGTTCGCTCCGGCGACACATTCGAGGTGTTCTTCGAGGGCGATGGCCCCAGCAGCGACGAAGCCGGCGAGATGCTCTACACGTCCATGACGGTGGGTGGCGAGACACGTAAGTTCTACCGCTTCCGCACCCCGGACAATACGATCGACTTCTATGACGAGCACGGATCCAGCGCGAAGAAGTTTCTGATGCGCAACCCGGTTAAGGGTGGCCGCTTCACTTCTGGGTTCGGCAACCGCCGCCATCCCTTGCTGCGCCGCATTCGCATGCACACAGGCGTCGATTGGGCCGCTCCCACCGGCACGCCGATCCTGGCCGCCGGCGACGGCACGATCGAAATGGCCGAGCGGCATGGCGGATATGGCAACTACATTCGCATCCGACATGCCAACGGTTTTGCTACCGCCTACGGCCATATGGTGCGCTTTGCACCGGGCTCGAAGCCTGGCGCCCGCGTGAAGCAGGGTCAGATTATCGGCTATGTGGGATCGACTGGCCGTTCCACCGGCCCCCACCTTCACTACGAAGTCTTGGTCAACAATAAGTTCGTGAATCCCATGACCATCGCCGTGCCGCGCGGCCTCGAGCTTGAAGGGCGCACACTCGCAGCCTTCCATAAGGAACGCCGCCGGATCGATTCTCTGATGGAACTCGACCCCGTCACCAACCGCATCGCCCAAGCCAACATTCAGTAGCGTCTCTCTACTGCATTGTCGGCTTGCTTGTTTGCCCTACCGCTTCGCTGATTGAGTGCTCGAGAGTGGCCTTATCGTCCAGCCACTAAACCAGCGGCCAGGCATCGGAGATCGGCCCAAGCTTCTCCTTCTGCACGTCGAACTCCAAGCGGGGCACTGCACCCCAGCGGATCGTGAATACGAACACTGTCTCGAAGTCGCTGTTAGGCCGATGCGGCACGACATCGTTAATGCCGAAGCGGTCGAACATGACCCGCGTGAATTCAACCAGATCGATGTGCTCCCAGCCGAGATATATCGTGGCTGCGCGATAAAGCGGGGCCAGTAGCGTGTCCGCCAGCAGTTCAGGGTCATTGCAGGGCAGCTGCGTGTCGACCGGCACGCCAAAGCGCACCGCCGTCGGTGCGATCGTGAGGAGCGGCCGCACGCAATCATAGCGCTGCCCATCGCCGTGGAACTCCGTCACCTTCACCGATGGATTGGGCGCAAAAATATAGTCCGGGGGCGGAAAATGTGCGGCGAAATAATCCGGCAGTTTGAGTGCTCGATTGAGCCCACGGCAGCTCAAGAGCCCAAGACCCTGCGCCGGCTTCTCACCACGCCGGATGAAGACTAGCGTTTGGGTGCTCTCGCTTCGTCAGTCGCTTCGCGATTCGTCCGAAGCCTCGCCGCGCACGCCGTCTTGCGCCATGGTCGCCGGCCCGAGATCTGAGCCATCGATTCCGCGCTTCATCATCCCCGCCCTCCAATCAGGACCTAGATCGCGAGAGAAGAGTTTAGCATATGTCGCTGATCAGAGAACGCACAGAGCGCCCCCTTGTCGCGCTCGGACCGGAGCGGCGCATGGCAATAACCGCCTTGCTCCTAAGCCGCCTCTTTCGCGGTCTCACCATTGAAGGTCAGTTCACCGTCGCGGACGGAGACATTGACTGTTTCGCCGTCGCGGACCTTGCCTTCCAAGATCATCTCGGCCATAGGGTCTTGAACGTATTTCTGGATCACGCGCTTTAGGGGCCGTGCACCGTATGCGGGGTCGTAACCCTTATTGCCGAGCCAGGTCTTCGCCGTGTCGTCGAGATTTAGCGTGATCTTGCGATCGGCCAGCAGTTTTTGCAGACGTTGCATCTGTATGTCGACGATGTTCGACATATGCTCGCGGCGCAGGCGATGGAACAGGATGATCTCGTCCACCCGGTTCAAGAACTCGGGCCGGAAATGGGACCTCACCACTTCCATGACTTGTTCTTCGACGGCGTCGGAGTCTTCGCCTTCCGCCTGATTGACCAGATATTCGGAGCCGAGGTTCGACGTCATGATGATCAGCGTGTTGCGAAAATCGACTGTGCGCCCCTGCCCGTCCGTGAGCCGTCCATCGTCCAGCACTTGCAGGAGAACATTGAAAACGTCCGGGTGCGCCTTTTCGATCTCGTCGAAGAGGATCACTTGATAAGGGCGTCGACGGACGGCCTCGGTCAGCGCGCCACCTTCCTCGTAACCCACATAGCCTGGAGGCGCACCGATTAGCCGCGCTACCGCGTGCTTCTCCATGTACTCCGACATATCAATGCGCAAGATCGCGCTTTCGTCATCGAACAGAAACTCGGCGAGCGCGCGTGAGAGCTCCGTCTTGCCGACACCCGTCGGCCCTAAGAACATGAAAGAGCCCAGCGGTCGATTCGGGTCTTGAAGGCCGGCGCGGCTGCGGCGAACGGCAGTGGACACGGCCTTCACGGCCTCCTCCTGGCCAACCACGCGCTTGGCAATCTCGTTTTCCATAGCGAGCAGCTTCTCGCGCTCACCTTCCAGCATCTTGTCGACGGGGATGCCTGTCCAGCGCGAGACCACGGCCGCGATCATATCGGGCTCGACAACCTCTTGGGCCAGAGCGCCCGTGGCGGACTCGCTCTCTTCCTGGCTTTTCAGCTTGGCTTCAAGATCGGGAATGACGCCGTAGGCCAACTCGCCGGCCTTAGCGAGGTCGCCTTCGCGCTGAGCCTTCTCGAGCTGGATGCGTGCCGCATCGAGGTCTTCCTTGATCTTCTGCTCGCCTGCGAGCTTGTCCTTCTCTTCTTGCCAGCGCTGGCTCAGCGCATTGGCGCTCTCCTCAAGATTGACGATCTCCTTCTCAAGTTTCTCGAGGCGATCCTTGGAGGCGGTGTCTGTTTCCTTCTTCATGGCCTCGCGCTCGATCTTGAGCTGCATGAGGCGCCGGTCCATCTCGTCCAGCTCCTCGGGCTTAGAGTCCACCTGCATCCGCAACCGCGAAGAAGCTTCATCGACCAAGTCGATCGCCTTATCTGGCAGGAAGCGGTCGGTGATGTAGCGGTTGGAGAGCGTTGCCGCCGTTACGAGCGCCGCATCGGAAATGCGGACGCCGTGATGTAATTCGTACTTTTCCTTCAGACCACGGAGGATCGAGATCGTATCCTCGACCGTGGGCTCGCCCACAAACACCGGCTGGAAGCGCCGCGCAAGCGCTGCATCCTTTTCCACATGCTTACGATACTCTTCGAGCGTAGTGGCGCCGACGCAATGAAGCTCACCTCGCGCGAGCGCGGGCTTGAGGAGGTTCGATGCATCCATCGCGCCGTCTGTCTTGCCGGCACCAACAAGCGTGTGCATCTCGTCGATGAAGAGTACAATCTGGCCTTCCGCGGCCTCGATCTCCGACAGGACGGCTTTCAGCCGCTCCTCAAACTCGCCACGATACTTGGCGCCCGCGATCAGGGCACCCATGTCGAGCGATAGAACCTTCTTGTCTTTCAGGCTCTCCGGCACGTCGCCTTTGACGATGCGCTGGGCCAGGCCCTCCACAATCGCAGTCTTGCCAACGCCTGGCTCGCCGATCAGCACTGGGTTGTTCTTGGTGCGGCGAGAAAGAACCTGGATCGTACGTCGGATTTCCTCATCGCGCCCGATGACCGGGTCCATCTCGCCCTTCTCGGCGGCTTCGGTGAAATCCCGCGTGTACTTCTTCAGTGCGTCATATTGCTGTTCCGCGCCCGCACTGTCGGCGGTTCTGCCCTTGCGCAAATCGTTGATTGCTTCGTTGAGGCTCTGGGGCGTGATGCCAGCCTCTTTGAGTATGGCCGCCGTTTCGCCTTCACCCGCGAGGCTCAGCGCTTGCAGCGCGCGCTCAACGGTCACGAAACTATCGCCGGCTTTGGTCGCCATCTGCTCAGCTTGGTCGAGGACCCGTCCCAACGCTGGCGTCATCTGGGGCGCCTGGGCGCCTGATCCCGAAACCTTTGGCAACTTGGCTAGCGCAGCATCGGTGCGAGCAAGCGCTGATTTTGGGTCACCACCGGCACGGGCGATAAGCCCAGCGGCCAATCCCTGTTCGTCGTCCAGCAACGCCTTCAGAAAGTGCTCGGGCGTGACTTGCGGGTTGCCGTCGCGCAGCGCAATCGTCTGCGCGGCCTGCAAGAATCCCTTCAAGCGGTCGGAGAGTTTCTCGAAATCCATGTCTATCCCTCTTTAGGCGGCCAAGAGCGAGGGTGGGCCTGAATTGATAAATCGGGGTGGGCACCACTGAGCATGCGCAAAACCAGTGATGTATACCCGTGCATATAGCGATGGTTTTCTAAGAAAAGAAGAGGCCTACACGATCCGCTGCTACAAAATTCGGCACGCGATAAGGGAATATATCGCGTTCCGGGATCGGCGCTCGTTGGGATCTCGAAGTGGTGCTTGGCGCGACGTTCGCTCGTTTTTCCCGCCTTGCTCAGGCCATGCAGAAGGTTTCCTGAACAGTTCCGGCCGGGCGAGACACGAGAATGACGATCCTAAGCTAGCTTACAGCGCTCGAGGCGCTCTCGCTCTCGTCTGCTGCCCCTGCATCGACAGGCTGCTCCGCACCATTGTTCTCTGCTGCGGCAGTTGGTTCAGAACCGCCATTCGCGTCTGGTGAAGCTTGCGCGTCGTTGGCCGCATGAGCTCCATTACGTCGCTGCCGGCCACGACCGCGGCCACGCGCTGCGGACGGCGCGCCACCAGCGTCGTTGGACGCTGACCCGGACGCCTCTGTGGCATCACCCTCAGCGCTGTCACTGGGATCCTGCCGCCCACGGCCAGTGCTGCCATTGGCCTGTTGCCCCTGAGACTGTTCACCGGCCTGTGGCGCGGCGGCGGCCTGCGTGTGAGCCGCCATGATGATGCGATTGTAGTGCTCGGCGTGCTGGAGATAGCTCTCTGCCGTAACCGAGTCGCCTGAGGCCAACGCGTCCCGAGCGAGCGACATATACTTCTCGGCGACGTGGGATGCGGTGCCGCGAATTTTCACGTCCGGTCCGTTGGACTCATAGTTCCGCGCCAGTGGATTCTGGGGCTTACGGCTGCGGCCACGCCCCCTGCGATTCTGCTGTCCTTGCCTCATAAGCCTTATTCACCTGATTGGCGGCATATGCGCCGCACTCATCACTCCCTAGTCAATAGTCATCGGTCAAAACCAGCCCGGGCACGCCGGGCGCCCATGAAGCCAGCTTGGCCTTACTCAAATTCTCGGCGGTTCGTTTTCTTGCTGCCTTGCCTCAGTCGGTTCTCGGCACGAAGTGCAATGCTTTCAGAGCTAACACTGTGTCGGCAAATTTGTTTTGCGATACGACGGACCACGAACGGCTCGAGAGGCGCTTGCGCCTGTCAATCGAGGTTCTGAATGGATATCCGCAGCGTTGCTACGCAACCGGCGAGGCCAAATCCCTGCTGCATCTCGCCATATAGTCTGATTTCTTTCTTCGAACCTAGCCTGAACATCACGATTTTCCAAGCATATTTTTGGCTCGCTCCGCAGGCGAAACTTCCACATTTTCTGGTAACTTTGCGCTGACACAGCGGGGCAGACCCGCAAGATCTTCATGAACGGCATCGCCGCTGACGACAAGCCCTTCCGCACGAAAAATGTCTGATACTTCTTGGGCTTGGTGACATCCAATCTCAACCACCAGCGCGCCACCAGGCCTTAGGAAACGCGCTGCTGCGGCAGCCATGCGCCGATATGCATCCAGGCCATCGATACCGCCGTCTAGGGCTGTTCTCGGGTCGTGCCGGGCAACCTCTGGCGCAAGTTCTTCGATCTCGGAGCTTGGGATATAGGGTGGGTTGGAGACGACGAGGTCGTAGTTGCCGGTCAGCCCATCAAACCAGTTCGCTGCCACAAATTTTGCACGATCAGAAACGCCGAGACTCACTGCGTTCCCCTGGGCGAGCGCCAAGGCGCCGGGGCTGATGTCGGTTCCGACTCCCGTTGCTTGAGGCAACTCGGCGAGCAGCGTGATCAGGATACAGCCCGATCCGGTCCCTAAATCCAAAACGCGCAGATTGCGATCGGCAACCTCATCGTCTCTTAACATTTCCAACACCGCAGACACCACTGTCTCAGTATCGGGCCGGGGGTCTAACGTACTCGGGTCAATTCTGAAATCTCGCCCATAGAACTCGCGAACGCCACGAATGCGGGCGACTGGCTCACCCGCCAAGCGGCGGGAAACGTAAGCGTCAAGTCGGATTTCGCATGATGCGCTCAACGGCTCGCACCCGTTTGCAATAATCGATTCCAGAGTGAGCCCCGTGGCCGTTCCCAGTAGCACCCGCGCATCGAGTTCCGGGGAGGCTATCCCACCTTGACGCAAAATCCGCGCTGCGCGGGTCTGGGCTGACTGGAAGCTCAAGCTCACGCGTTGCCCTCCTCCATGGCCGCAAGCTGACTGGCCTGATGTTCCGTAGTCAGAGCATCAACAATTTCATCCAGCGCTTGCTCGCCTTCCAAAATTAGTTGCAGCTGGTGCGAAGTCAGACCAATGCGATGGTCAGTCACTCGACCCTGAGGAAAATTGTAAGTGCGGATGCGCTGCGACCGGTCACCGGATCCGATCTGGCTACGCCGGTCCTGTGCCCGCTCAGCGTCGCGCTTCTGCCGCTCCAGATCGTAGAGCCGAGCGCTCAGCACCTTCATGGCCTTGGCTCGGTTCTTGTGCTGAGACTTCTCGTCTTGCTGGATGACGACGAGGCCTGTGGGCAAATGGGTAATACGTACAGCGCTATCGGTGGTGTTTACGGATTGTCCGCCGGGTCCGCTTGCTCGAAACACATCGACTCGTAAATCCTTATCGTCGATTTGGACGTCTACATCCTCGGCTTCCGGCAGGACGGCAACCGTTGCGGCGGACGTATGGATCCGTCCCTGGGCCTCGGTTTGCGGAACGCGCTGAACGCGGTGAACGCCGGATTCGTACTTCATCCGAGCGAACACCCCTTTGCCCGAGACATTGGCAATGATTTCCTTGTAGCCCCCGGTCGCCCCCTCGTTTGCCGAAATGACATTGACCTTCCAACCATGGCGGTCAGCGAAACGCTGGTACATCCGGTAAAGATCGCCAGCGAACAGCGCCGCTTCGTCCCCGCCAGTGCCCGCACGTAATTCTAGGATAGCACTCTTGTCGTCTGCGTCGTCCTTAGGCAGAAGCTGAATCTTGAGCTGCTGCTCGAGGTCCTCAATGGTGCTCTCGACACCACTGACCTCCTCTTCCGCCAATAGTTTCATCTCCGCGTCGGCGTCGCTATCTCCCAATATTTCCTGCAGGCCCTCGTGCTCGGTTTGCGCTTGCCGCAGGGCGTTTATCGTCCCAACAATCGGGTCGAGATCGGAGTACTCCTTGGAAAGTTGCGCATAGCTCTCCGCGTCAGCGCCGGAGGCAAGTTCGCCTTGAATGGCTTCCCAACGGGCGACGAGCTTGTCGAGCTTCTCAGCAGGAATCGTAGTCATAGCGATCGATGAACGAGGTCTTAGAAATTGTTCGGCAGCCGGTCGGACTTGCGGTTACGCGGGTCGTCGGGGTCAAGCACCGGGTCCGACGTATCGAACCCTGACGAAAGGCCCCCGTCTTCCGAAGTGCTGGCGAACACCATCCATAGGCCAACCAGCGATACGACGGCAAGTACGCCAACGATGCCCCATTTCAGAAGCGGCGACTTTTTCGGTTTTTCAGTCTCTACTTCTTCTTCGACCAATTCGAGTTCGGGCTCACCCGGAAAGCTCGCGTCGCTGGGTTGCGCGTGCGCCGCTGACAATGCGGGATCGACTGAAGCGCTTGGGTCGGGCGCATAGCCCGGGTGCTGCGGGTACATCGGTGGCTCACCAGGAAAGCCCGCATCCGCCTGCGCAGCCGTTGGCTGGGGCTGCGGCCCTAGCTGCGCCGGATGCGCCGTTCCTGGCCATAGAGGCTGAGGCACGCCTTGGGCCTGAGGTACGCCTTGGGCCTGAGGTGAGCCTTGGACCTGCGGCGCGCCGGCGGCCTGGGGTGTTGCTTGGGGCTGAGGCACGCCTTGGGGCTGAGGCACGCCGCCTTGAGGCTGAACCGAAGCTTGGGCCTGGGGCACGCCTGCGGCCTGTGGTGCGCCTTGGGCCTGAAGTGTACCCCGGGGCTGAACCGCACCTTGGGCTGGCTGCGCAGTCTGAGGATGCAGCGCGCCCTCGGGAGGCGCCGCAGCAGGCTGCGGCTCAAGCGGTTGCGGCTGAAGCGGTTGCAGCTGAAGCGGTTGCGGCTGAAGCGGTTGCGAAGAAACAGGTTGAGGCTGCGGCGCCTGAGGCTGCGCGGCTTGGGGATGAAGGGCCTCAGGCTGCACTGGCTGAGGAGCGCCCAATGGGGACTCGGGCCAAGCCGGCGCCTGTTGCAACGCTTGAGCGGTAGGCTCCGGCGAAGCCTGCTGCACAACGCCTTGACCCGGCTCTTGCGGCGCCGGCTGAGGCTGTGGCGTTCCATTCACCACTTCTGCTGTAGGCTGCCCCGCCTGCGGGGCTGTCGGATCTGCGGCGACAGGTGGCACCATTACCGGAACATCCTGCACCGGCTTCGGTCCCAACTCCACGACACCAGCCTCAAGTTGCGCATATATCCGGCGCAGCAGAGGGCGCGTATCAAGATTGAGAAGCGTGCCATAAGCGCTCACGACACGGCACGTTTCCGGCCACGGCGGTAATGCATAGATGGCGCCCTGTTCCAAGGCCTGTACGACCTCGACAGGCGTCGCGATACGCGCAGCCAAATCCGCCTCTGTTAGATTACTCGCGGCTCTGAGGTCCCGAAACAGATCGGCGACTTCCGCGTCATAGCCGGCAGACATTACTTCCAATCCCGTGAGTGCAAAGCCGCAAATCCGCCGGCCATGAGCCGACGTGCTTATCTATTAGCATCCAGTCCGGCCGCACAGCCCCCAAGACCGGTAAATCCCCCAATCGCAGGGTAACACAAACCCAATGGCCGTGAGTTTGCAAGCCCTTGCCGTATGCTGCGAGGAATCTCACACTGTTACGGCGCGGGCTTATATGAGGGCTGATCTAGATCTGAACGCCCGTTTCTGCAGCAAATTGCTTTAGTTCCTCGCGCAAAGACGTTGTTCTAAGGTTCAATAGGTTGTCCAGCCTTGAGGAAAGGCTGGTGGCATCTAGAGACAATACCATGGCTTTGATGGGCCCGACGGAGGCCGGGGCCATCGAGATAGAGCGGAATCCCAGACCGATCAGCGTCATAGCCTCCAATGTCTTACCGGCCATCTCGCCGCAGAGCGTAAGCGGCGTCTCGAACCGCTCCGCCGCCTGAACGATGTATCGCAATGCTCGGAGCGACGCTGGGTTCAGGGAGTCAAACCGGGCCGACACGCGCTCGTTGCTGCGATCGGCCGCGAACAGGAACTGCAAGAGATCGTTCGAGCCCACGGAAATGAAGTCGGCCATGGGTAGGAGGTGGTCAAATTGCCATAGGAGCGCCGGCACTTCGACCATTGCCCCAACACTCAGTTCGGAGGGCTCGGGCCGCCCATGGGTCTTCAAAAGCGTCAATTCGTGATCGATCAACCCGCGCGCGGTCTCAAACTCCGAAACATCCGAGATCATCGGAAGAATAATGCGCAACTCACGCCCGTTTGCCGCACGCAACAGAGCGCGAATCTGTGTGCGGAACAACGCCGGCCGATCGAGTGCCATACGGATTGCCCGCCAGCCAAGTGCCGGGTTCTCTTCTGCGCCTCCGCGAAAATAAGGGATAACCTTGTCGCCCCCTACATCCAAGGAACGGAACACGACAGGCCGCCCTCCTGCTTGGTCGAGGATCGACTTGTAGAGCTTCGTCTGCTGCTCCAGCCGGGGGAATGTCTCCGAGATCATGAATTGAAGCTCAGTCCGGAACAGCCCAATTCCATCCGCGCCGGATTGGTTGAGATGAGGCAAGTCAAACAGGAGCCCCGCATTGATCTGCAGCTCAATACGCTGATCGTCGAGCGTTACCGCAGGCACCTCTCGCAAGGCGGCGTACCGGGCCTGCTTGCGTGCTTGGAAACGAACCTTGTCCGAATAGGCATGCACCACTTCGTGGGTCGGACGCACATGGAGCTCCCCGCCCTGACCGTCGAGGATCGCTGCATCGCCCGGCTCAACCAGTTCGACCACGCCCCGACATTGGGTGATCGCCGCGATGCCGAGGGCACGGGCAACGATAGCCACATGGCTGTTGACGCCCCCCTCCTCTAGAACGAGGCCGCGCAACCGCTGGCGGTCGTAATCCAAGAGTTCGGCCGGCCCCATTGTCCGTGCAACGACGATCGCGTCGTCTGGAAGCGCACCAGTCGACGCCGTAGCCGTCTCGCCCGATAGAAACCGCAAGAGCCGATTTGAAAGGTCCTCAATATCGTGCAGCCTGTCACCGAAGCGAGGGTCGGCTAAGCGCATCATGCGCGCGCGCGTATCGTTGCGGACACGCTGGACGGCCGCTTCTGCGGTGAGCCCGGTCGCCAAAGCCTCGTCGAGACGGCGACGCCAGCCGTGATCGTGGGCAAACATGCGGAAAGCTTCCAGCACTTCGTGGTGTTCGCCGGCGCGCGCGAGATCGCCGCGCTCCATCATATCGTCGATCTGTCCGGTTAGCTCCTCGATGGCCTGCCGCAGCCGGCTCCGCTCATGCTCCACATCTTCGGCAATGAGTTTTGTCACCACGATCCGGGGTTCGTGAAGAACGATGTGCCCCAGAGCTACATCCTCGGAAATCGGCTGACCGACGAAGCGGATGCTCGAATCTCGTCCCTTCTCGGCGGTCACTTCCTCGGAGATGATGCCGCCCGAAGCTAGCGTGTCGGCGATGACCATCGCCGTCGTCTGCAGCGCCTCGACTTCTTCGTCGCTGTATTGGCGCATGGTCTTATTCTGGACCGTCAGAACACCGATCGTATGCCCACCGCGCAAGATCGGAACGCCGACAAACGAGTGGTAGATCTCCTCTCCGGTCTCGGGGCGGAAGGAGAAGGCCGGATGGTGTTGTGCGTCCGCGTATTGCTTGGGTTCGCCCTGCTCGGCAACAAGGCCAACGAGGCCCTCTCCGGGCTTCAAATGCGTATTGTGCACTGCACTGGCATTAAGCCCCTCGGTCGCGACAAGTTCGAGCGAGCCGTCGCGCCGCCGCAAATATAGCGAGCACACCTCAGCAACGATATTGGAGGCGATCAGGACGACCACCTTGTCCAGGCGTGCCTGCGCGCTCTCATGCTCCGCCATCACCTCGCGGAGGCGGCGGAGCATCTGCCTTGGAGCGCCAACGGATGCAGCCATAACAATAAGTCCCGGACCGTCCGCCTTCCGGCGGATCTCGAGATTCCTCAATATAGACGGCTAGAGCAGCCCTATTATGCCGTCAGGCGCCGTCCAAACCAAAAAGGCTGTGCAAGGTTCGCACCGCGAGCTCGGCGTAAGCAGCGTCGATCAACACGCTTATTTTGATTTCGGACGTTGATATTGCCTCGATATTGATGCCCTTTTCGGCAAGAGCGCTGAACATTTGGGCGGCAACGCCCGCATGACTTCGCATGCCAACGCCAATGGCGGAGACCTTGGCAATGTCGGTCGCCCCACGCAAATCGAGATAGTCGATCTCATCCTTGGCCGACTTCAGAACTTCAAGCGCGCGATCGAGATCCGAGCTCTGCACGGTGAAGGTCAAATCCGTCGAACGTCCGTCCTCGGAGACGTTTTGCACGATCATGTCGACGTTGATGTTGGCATCGGACAGAGGACCGAAGACGCGGGCTGCAACGCCCGGCTTGTCGGCAACCTTCAACAACGTGACCTTGGCTTCGTCGCGCGCGTAAGCAATTCCACTGACGACATTCTGCTCCATGATCTCATCCTCAGGGCAAACGAGTGTACCAATCCCTTCGCCCGTGTCGGCATTGCCGGGCATGTCGGGACTATCGAAGCTCGAGCGCACAAGCACGGGTACGCCCCATTGCATGGCCATTTCCACCGAACGCGTCTGCAGAACCTTGGCCCCCTGTGACGCCATTTCTAGCATCTCTTCATAGGAAATACGGTCGAGCCGGTGCGCTTTGCTCACCATGCGCGGATCGGTCGTATAAACCCCGTCCACGTCTGTATAGATATCGCAGCGATCGGCCCCAAGGGCCGCGGCAAGGGCTACGGCGCTCGTGTCGGACCCGCCCCGGCCAAGCGTGGCGATGCGGTTGTTCGGCGCAATGCCCTGGAAGCCCGCACAGACTGCTACTTCGCCGCCGAGCATCGCCGCCTTGATCTCGTCCACGTCGATGCCGGTGATCCGCGCTTTTTGATGGGCTTCGTCCGTCCGCACAGGGATCTGCCAGCCCTGCCATGAGCGAGCGCTCACGCCCATGGACTGCAACACCAACGCCAAGAGTCCGGAAGTGACCTGTTCGCCCGAGGAAACGACTGCGTCGTACTCCCGGCAGTCGTAGAGCGAGGACTGATCCGAAGCGCCCTCGTCCTCGGGTTTAAAGCCCCAAGCCTCCTCAACCCAGCCAATCAGCTTGTTCGTCTGGCCGGCCATAGCGGAGACCACGACGGCGCAGGCGTTCCCCGCGTCGCTTTCGCGCTTCACGTGCGCCGCGACGCGACGGATACGGTCGAGATCCGCCACGGACGTGCCACCAAATTTCAACACAAGCAAAGACATAGCTGCTCACAACAAGAGGGCCGGTCCCCTGAATCGGAACCGGCCGGAACTTTCCGCGTCTTTCTACTGTCATGGGTTGTAGCCTGCAACAGGGCGCAGGCATATAGAGCTGCGACCTTGACAGAAAGTCGCCTCGCACCGCCAATGCGCCCATGACCGCCTCAGAGACAAACGGTGCGCTGGAAGCCTCTACGACACTCGACACGAGCGAAGTCAAACAATTCGCCGCGCTTGCCGACGAGTGGTGGGACGAGAATGGGCCGTTCAAGCCGCTCCACCAGCTCAATCCGACCCGGCTCACCTATATTCGCGACCGGCTTTGCGCCCGGTTCGGACGGGATCCAAAGGAGCCACCCTGCCTAGACCGTCTCACGATCCTCGACATTGGCTGCGGAGGCGGCCTCGTCTCCGAGCCCCTCACCCGATTGGGAGCCACCGTAACAGGCATCGACCCCAGCGCCGAGACGATTGCCGCAGCCAGGGCACACGCGGAAGGTGCGGGCCTCTTCATCGCCTATGAGGCCACCAGCGCAGAGGCCGTTGTGGGGCAAGGGCGCCGGTTCGACGCCGTGCTTCTCCTCGAAGTCATCGAGCATGTGCCGGACGTCCCAGCCTTTCTTGCGCGGCTGGCGCCACTCGTGGCCGAAGACGGCGTCATGATTCTGTCGACGCTAAACAGAACGCTGAAGTCCTATGCGCTCGCGATAGTCGGCGCGGAGTATGTGCTGCGCTGGATCCCCACCGGAACGCATCAATGGGACCGGTTTGTCACGCCCGACGAACTCAGAACCAGTCTCAACGAAGCAGGACTGAAGGCGACTGACCTCACCGGTATGGTCTACGATCCGCTTACGGACAGCTGGCGGCTCTCGCGCGACACCGGCGTGAACTACTTCGTGACGGCGGCCCGGCCACGCGGCTAGAGCGCACCTCCAAAAAGTACTAACCCGCGCCGAATGGCCCTCCGAACGCGTCGCCTGACCTAGTTGTTCAACTAGGCGCGACTTTGCGTTCGCCCTTTCACGTAGCCGCTAGGGCTCATTATAACGAGCGGGCTTAGTAGCCCGGTGCGCGGAACCAATTGCCCCGGCGCGGAGCGCGGCGATATCGGCGCTGCTGGTTCCGAGGCTGATAGGCGCGGCGGCGGCGCTCTGCCCGCGGCCGGATCTCGTTATAACCATAGCGGCGATAGTCGCGGTAAGGCGCATAGCGCGGGTATGCGGTACGGCCATTGTCGAAATAGGGATCGTAGTCGCTATCGGGATGGGCCATCTTGTAGTCGCCACCCGGCGTCGATCCTGAAAGGACGACTTCCGTGCGGTCTAGACCGTGCTCTTTGACCAAGTTGTAGAATGTCTTCGCATTCTTCGGCGACAGACGAACACATCCTTTGGAAGCCGGCCGGCCGAGCTTATTGACCTGGTCTGTGGCATGCACCGCGTGCCCTTTCTTTGTGAAGAACACCGCATGTGGCATCGGCGTATTATTCCATTGCCTGCTGTGCCAAATCTCGTTCATCGAACTGGTGGTAAACGTCCCCGATGGCGTCGCGTAGCCTGGTAGGCCTGTCGACACCGGCCAGCGATGCTCCTCGACACCATCGACAAAGACCGTCATCTCCTGGGAAGTCTTATCGATATTCGCAACGATGATGGGAGTCTTTGGCTCGATCGGGGCTTCCGCCTCGGCCTGGTCTTCGCGCTCTCCTGCGGCCTCGCTCGCTTCAAGCGGGCCAACCGGATAAATGGGCTGCGGCTGGGCATCGAGCCCCGTGGGCATGTCGAGATTGAGATCTGCTGGATTCGCGTCGGCGTCGGATTGGGCTGCCGCCGGTTGGGCGAACAAGACAACCGCGAGACACGCAGCTAGCGTCAGCCGGAACGCCGTGAAAAGGGTCCTAAGCCGAAACTGCGGGGGAGATATGAAGCGCATGATTCGTTCCCTGGTAATGCGCGATCCATCCGTCCGGCAGGCTCCATCATTACAGAGCCTTCCCGACATTTCCACGGCACGTCGCGAATTATTGTTCGGGTTTACGCAATAGGCGCAAATAAGTGGTTACCCAGCGGGCAATGCAACGCGACACGCTACGCTTATTAGTTGTGGTCTTCGGGTAGTTTGGGAAGGGGTAGAACCAGAATTCCGTCTTCATACAATGACTTAGCCTCATCCGCCGTTGCCTCGCCATAAATGATCCGCTCGTCGGCGTCGCCCTCGTGCATTTTTCGGGCTTCTTCGGCGAATCGGTCGCCAACATCGTCGGCATTGGCCTTGAGGTGTTCCCGTAGGCCTTTCAGAAACGCGTAGGTCTGACTGCCCGCGGTGCCGGGTTCCTCGGAGTTCAGCGTTGTCGCGGCGTCCGTGCCCCGTTCGCGCTTCGCCCCTTGGCGCCGACCGCGCAACACAGCCGGGGCCATGGGCGCTTTGCACACGCCGGCGCTTCCGCAGTTGGGGCAGCGAATCGCTCCGGCTTCCTGTTGCTCTTCATAGGACGCGCTCGAGGCGAACCATGCGTCGAAGGCGTGCCCAGCAGAACATTTGAGGGCGTAGCGAATCATGAGGCTTGCCGCTCTGCAGCGGCGTCGGCCAAGGGGGCGAACTCTATGTCGAATGCGCGTCCATGCGTAAGGGCGGGAATCCGTGCGCGTGCCTCAGTCACATGGGCAAGATCGATTTCGGCGAAAATCACGCATGGATCAGCTCCCGCCTCGGCCAGGATCTCGCCCCAGGGTGAGACGATCAACGAATGCCCGTAGGTCCAGCGGCCATTCTCATGGAGCCCGCCTTGCGTCGCCGCAAAGACGAAGGTGCCTGTCTCGATCGCTCTCGCGCGCAGGAGAACATGCCAATGTGCCTCTCCGGTCTGCTTTGTGAACGCTGCGGGAATGGCAACCATATTCGCCCCCGCCATCGCCAGTGCCCGGTAGAGCGCGGCGAAACGTAGATCGTAACAGATCGTCATCCCAAGCTTGGCGGGTACGCCAGCCGGGCTCAAGTCTGCCAAGACTGCCTTGTTCCCTGGGCTGAAGTTGTCGGACTCGCGGTACGTTTCATCGTCAGGAAGATCGACGTCGAACATGTGTAGCTTGTCATAGCGCGCAACGACGGAGCCATCGGGCGCCAAGAGATAGGAGCGGTTGGCGATCCGCCCATCCTGCTGCTGAACACCGAGAGAACCGATATGCAGCCAAACGCGCAGCTCTTTGGCAAGCGCGCGAAACAAGGACAGCGGCCGGCTCTCTGGCTCGGGTTGCACTTGCCGCCGGACAAGTTCCGGCTCGAGCTCCATCAGCGCAGTATTCTCAGGCGTCTGAATATAGTCCGCGCCACCTTTCGCCGCCTCGCGGATCATAGCTTCGGCAGAGATGAGGTTTTCTTCGACCACGCGCCCTGCCCGCAACTGCACAAGCGCGGCGCGAAACCGATTGGATTTCTCAGACCCCATTCTAAACTCTCAATCGTTGGTCTCATCAAAAATAGGCTTGCTCGAAATTAGCTCGGTGCTCGGGCTTCGAGAAGCAGTGCGCGGCGCCTAGAGCACCATCGCGGCTGGGTCAACGGCCCGGGCCAATGCCAGCACGTCGACGCGGGCTGCGCGCGCTCGTTTCAGTACCCGAGCCCATGCCTCGACGGTTGCGCCTGTCCCTGTCACGTCGTCCACCAAGACAATGGACTTACCACAAACCTCGTGACGGTGGGTCGACGGCACCTGAAACGCCCCCGCAACATTGCGCTTTCGCTGAGCCGCCGACAAGCCCACTTGGCTTGCCGTCCGGCGCGTTCGCCAGAGGACAAAGCAGTCGGCCCGTACCTGAATGTCTCACTCAAGCGCGCGCAAGCAGGGCGGACTGATTGAATCGTCGCGACCACAGCCGAGACCGATACAGCGGAACGGGTACGAGTAGATCTGCATCTGCCAGGATGTCCTTCCCCGCCCGCGCCAGCCATCGAGAGAATAGGCGCAAGCTGTCCTGCCGATCGCGATATTTTAGACTGTGGATGAGGTCCCTCATGGTCCCGGTATAGCGCGCTACAGCGCGCGCGATCATAGGCATACGGTGCGGCGATTGCGGCCGCCGACAAGTATGGCTCCCCCGTGTCGTAAGGAAGTGGCACGCCAAGACGCGTACAGACGGGAGCGGAGATGAAATCTATCTCGGCAAAACATGAACCGCAGACCAGGCCATGAGAGTCCGCCGGCGCACGGCAAACGACGCAAACTGGCGGCAACACCAAATCCGCCGTTGCTTACAGTATTGTGCGTCAGGGGGAGACGCCGATGATTTCTGTTGCGCCAGTCCACATTGGAGTCACCATAGAATTTCTGATCAACACTGAGGAGCCTTGATGAGCGATGCGCCAATAATCTTTGATCGGCGACTTTTGCGCGATCGTAGAACTCGGTTCGTGGCTGAAATCGAAAATCGCGACGTGTTGATCCGCCATGTTGCCAACGAAATCACGGAACGAGTCTCAATCATGTTGCGGCCGTTTCCGTGGGCGCTCGACCTTGGTGCCTATCACGGCCTTCTCGGTCGTATGGTCGCCGAGCTGCCGTCCGTCGAGACGGTTGTCTATGCGGAGAGCGTCTTTGCCTACGCAGAGCGTTGCCCGTCGCCGGCCGTTGTCTGCGACGAGGATGCGCTGCCGTTCAAGGACGACGCTTTCAACCTCGCTGTATCAGGGCTGGCGCTTCATCGCGTCAACGACCTTCCTGGGAGCCTCGTGCAGATCCGAAGAGCGTTGGCGCCCGACGGATTGTTCATGGCGGCCGCGCTTGGGTCCGGTGCATTGGCAGAGTTGCGGGAGTGTTTGCTGGAAGCCGAATCTGAGACCGAAGGTGGCGCTTCGCCGCGCATCGCTCCATTTGCGGACGTTCGGACCTATGGGTCGCTTTTGCAGCGGGCCGGCTTCGCGCTGCCTGTGACGGACTGCGAAGACATCGAACTTGTCTACCCCTCGCCAAGGGCCCTAATGCGAGAGATCCGGGCGCTTGGTGGTGGCAACGTCCTCCTAGCCCGAAGCAAGGCGCCTTTGTCGCGGCGCACGCTTGCCCGAGCCGAAGAACTCTATCGCGTCCGCTATGGCACCGCGGACGGCAAGGTGACCGCAACCTTTCAGTTTGTCTTCATGAGTGGCTGGAGCCCGGACCCGAGCCAGCAGCAACCGCTAAAGCCTGGATCGGCGCGCAGTCGCCTCGCCGATGCGCTCAACACGACGGAGCAGCCGAGCGGCGCCAAGGCCTCATTCCCAAAATCGCCGTCCGGCGACCTGGACGATGCCTAGATGCGGTCTTAGTTCTCTCCCACAGACTCTATCAGCGTAGGCAGAAGGCACTTTAGCGGCTCATCGGCGGGCGGCATCGCGTAGTCGCTCAGCGCCGCCGGGCTGACCCAAGCCAAAGCCTGGCCCTCTTTTGCGCGAGCTTCGTTGCGCCAGCGCCAACAGGCGAATACGGGCATCAACAAGTTGAAGTCGGGATACGAAAAGCTTGAGAACGTTAGGGGCTTAAGGTCGGCGCTCGCGATCGACACACCGAGCTCCTCTTCGAGCTCACGAACAAGTGCATGTTCAGGAGTCTCGCCATCCTCAAGCTTGCCGCCAGGGAGCTCCCATAGCCCCGCCAGGGTCTTTCCTTCTGGCCGCTGAGAAATAAGCACGCGACCTTGTGCATCGATAAGGGCGCAAGCAGCAACGAGCACCAGCGGTTTTGAGCCCGCCGGCGCCATTACGAGCGGTAGTCGGCGTTGATGGCGACGTAATCCTTTGTCAGATCGCAGGTCCACATCGTGTCCCTGCCCTCGCCGACACCCACATCGACGGTGATCTCGACTTCGGCGCGTTTCATATACGCCGCGGCGTCAGCTTCAACGTACCCAGGCGCAACCTCGCCGTCTTTCGCTACTTCGATATCACCGAACCAAATAGCCAAACGGTCGCGGTCCGCGGCCTCACCGGCCTTGCCGACTGCCATTACAATCCGCCCCCAGTTTGGATCCTCGCCAGCCAACGCCGTCTTCACCAAAGGAGAATTACAAATCGCCTTGGCTATTGCGCGCGCCGCGATCTTGGACTCCGCTCCCTTAACAGTCACGGTTGCAAACTTCGTGAGCCCTTCACCATCCTTGACGATCTGCTGCGCGAGATCTCGCATTAGGTCGAACAAGGTCTCGCGAAACTCGGCAAGCCGCGGATCGTCGCCGCTCGCAAGGCGCGGGCATGAGCGCTGCGCCGCTGTACCTGTCGCGAATAGAAGGACCGTATCGCTCGTCGACGTATCACTATCGATTGTGATGGCGTTGAAGCTGTCTTCAACACATGACGACAAAATGGACTGAAGCGCTGCGGGCTCAATAGGCGCATCCGTGAACAGGAAAGACAGCATCGTCGCCATGTTGGGGGCAATCATGCCAGCACCCTTGGCAATGCCGTTGAGCGTGACGGGCACGCCTTCAATCTCGCAACTGCGCGTAGCGAGCTTCGGAAACGTGTCCGTCGTCATGATGGCCTTGGCCGCCTCTTCGTAGCCATCGCCGCGCACCTCGTCGGCCAGGTCCGCCAGAAAACCGATGAACTTGGATGGATCCAGCGGTTCGCCAATGACGCCCGTCGAAGCGACGTACACATCTGCATCGAGACAGTCCGCGATGCGCGCTGCCGCCCTTACGGTTTCGGCAACCGCGTCACGTCCGCGCATGCCTGTGAACGCGTTCGCGTTCCCCGAATTGACTACAAGCGCCCGAGCCACGCCGTGCCGCACATGCGCTCGACACCACTCAACCGCGGCGGATGCCGTTTTGGATCGCGTGAAAACGCCCGCTACTGCAGTCGACGGCTCGAATAGCGCCAGCAGCAAGTCCGTCCGCCCGGCATAGCGAATGCCAGCCTCGCACGCCGCAAGGCGAACTCCCTCGATAGGCGGCAAGCTCGGCAATTGAGCTGGCGCGAACGGTGAGACGGTGTCCATGGCCGGGTTGCCGAGGATCTAGTTTTCCGCTCCGTCGTCCACTTCCGGCAACGGCGGAGTCTCGCCGCGCATGACCGCATCGTCCATCGACCGTTTCAACTCCGGGTCGAGGATCTCGATTTCTGCATTGGAACGAAGATCGTTGATGACGGATTGCGCTTTTCGGACAACCAGCTGGCCAATTATCGGGTCTTTGACGTCGTCAAAGGTCGGCAGTTCCTGGTCGCGCTTTTCCTGGACCTCAATCACATGCCAGCCAAAGCTCGTCTTAACGGGATCCGAGATCTGGCCCACATCGAGCGCGAAGGCTGCATCCTCAAACGGCTTCAGCATCTGGCCGCGCGTAAAGAAGCCGAGATTGCCGCCCTCCGCGTTCTTGTCCTTGGACTTCTCCGTGGCGAGCTTGGCAAAATCCGCGCCCCCATCGAGCTCTGCCTTGATGTCTTTGGCCTCGTCTTCCGTTTCGACCAGAATGTGCCGAGCTTTGATCTCCTGCTCCGGCTTCACCTTCGCAATATTCTCTTCGAAGACCTTCTCGGCGTCTGCTTCATCAACTCCGCCTGTCACGTTCTTGTCGAAATATGCGTCGCGTAACGCACGCCGCCGGTGGTAAGCCGCCCGCTGCTCGAAGGTCTCGGCCTCGTCCAGCTTTTCCTGCTCGCCCGCGCCGGCCATCAGCTCGTTCTCAATCATGAACTGCAAAAGAATCCGTTTGCGATCTTCCGGGCGGACGCTCCCAAGACGTGGACCGACCTCGGAAGCTGCAAAGTCTAGATCGGATTGCTTGATGTCCACGCCGTTCACGCGCGCAACGACGGAGTCGGCGGCGAGCACAGGCGGCACAATGAACATCGACGCTGCGAGAAGCAGCAGAGCTAAGCAAAGTTTCACTGGATTTTTCCTCGTCTTCGGCTCCGGCCAACCAACCCCAGAGGGCGGAGCGGGTTTGGGTGCTTCCCCGACGGCTTTCTTAGCGTCGGGGTGACTACTTGCCAAGCCGCAGGAATTGACAGAATTTTGTTTGTTCTATAATTCCAGAATTATGGATATTAATGAGGCTGTCGACGCGCTAGGGGGGCTGGCCCAACAGAGTCGTCTTAGGGTTTTCCGGTTGCTAATTCAGGCAGGCATCAGTGGAATGGCGGCAGGTGACATTGCGAGGGCGATCGGCATTCCCAAAAACACAATGTCATCTCATCTCGCTATCCTCGCGCGCGCCAATCTTATCCAGGCCCGAAAAGAAGGCCGGTCCATGATCTACGCCGTGAACTTGGAGGGAACGCGATCTCTGCTGTCTTTTCTAGTGGAAGACTGTTGTCAGGGTGACCCCTCGATTTGCGGCCCGTTGATCGAAACGACCCTTGCGACGTGTTGTTCGGAGTGAACGGAGGAAACGGGACATGACAAGCGCCGACGCTAACCGCCCCCTGAACGTACTTTTCCTGTGCACAGGGAATTCAGCCCGTTCAATCATCGCCGAGTGCATCATGAACCGCGAAGGAAAGAGCAAATTCAGTGCTTACAGCGCGGGCAGCATGCCGACGGGGAAAGTGAACCCTTACGCCCTTAACCTGCTTCACAAGCTCAATCACGTGACGACGGACCTTTGGTCGAAGTCCTGGGAGGAGTTCAGCGGACCCGATGCGCCGAAGCTCGATTTCGTCTTTACCGTTTGCGACAATGCAGCAAATGAAGTGTGCCCGATCTGGCCTGGCCAGCCTATGTCCGCCCATTGGGGCGTGCCGGACCCAGCTGCGGCCGGGGGGACTGACGCAGAGAAAGCATTTGCGTTCGATGAGACTTATCGGATGCTCTTTCAGCGTATTTCGATCTTCGTGAACCTGCCATTCGACAGCATCAGCAAACTCTCCTTGCAGGAACACCTCGATCGGATCGGCAAGCACGGCGCTGCCGCGTCGAAGGAGCCCGCCTAGCTCGGCCCTTGGCCCCCTCACCTCGCGTTGACAAGGCTTGGGCCGCAACTTATGTGTCGGACGTTGACTTCCGGCATGTTTTGCCTTTCTCCGCAAGGACCGGCGACTAGAGGCCGGAGGTCTTGCACCTCATCCGCCAAGGACCTCCAGGGCTTGAAATAAGCCCCGTGCGGCCCGGCTCACGCCATCGAGAGGCTAACGGTTCGATGCTTTCCCTCGGCGCCATTGCTAACAAAGTCTTCGGCTCATCAAACGATCGCAAGCTGAAGAAATATGACCCGGTCGTAGCGAAGATTAATGCACTTGAGCCTGAGGTCTCCGCCCTCTCCGACGAGGCTCTACGTGCGCGCACCGATGAATTCCGCCAACGCCTTGTCGATGGCGAAACGCTCGATGATATCCTGCCGGAAGCCTTCGCGACGGTCCGGGAGGCTGCCAAACGGACATTGGGTCAGCGGCATTTTGACGTTCAGCTCATCGGCGGCATGGTCCTTCACGAGGGCCGTATCGCGGAAATGAAGACCGGCGAAGGCAAGACCCTTGTTGCGACCCTGCCCGTTTATCTGAATGCGTTGACAGGAAACGGGGTGCATGTCGTCACGGTGAACGACTATTTGGCAAAGCGCGACGCATCCTGGATGGGCCAAGTCTACACTTTCCTTGGTCTTACCGTCGGCACGATCGAGCACGAACTGGATGACGAGCAGCGCAAAGCACAATACGCCTGTGACGTCACATACGGCACAAACAACGAGTACGGCTTCGACTATCTGCGCGACAATATGAAGTATCTCGAATCCGAGATGGTTCAGCGCGGACACGTCTTCGCCATCGTTGACGAAGTGGACTCCATTTTGATCGACGAGGCGCGGACCCCTTTGATCATCTCAGGCCCGCTCGACGACCGGTCCGACTTTTATAACACCATCGATGTCTTCATTCCGAAGCTCAAGGACGAAGACTACGAGCTCGATGAAAAGAGCCGACAAGTGTCGCTCACAGAGGAAGGCAACGAGCACATAGAGCAGCTGCTTATCGAAGCCGACCTCTTGAAAGGCGACTCTCTCTACGACGTCGAGAATGTCAGCGTGGTGCACCACGTCCAACAGGCGCTGCGCGCCCACAAAGTGTTCCAGCGCGACCGCGACTACATCGTCAAGAATGGCGAAGTCGTTCTGATCGATGAGTTCACAGGACGCATGATGTCAGGGCGCCGCTTCTCTGAGGGTTTGCACCAGGCGCTGGAGGCTAAGGAACACGTAGAGATCCAGCCGGAGAACCAGACCTTCGCGACGATTACGTTCCAGAACTATTTCCGCCTCTACGAAAAACTCGCCGGGATGACCGGAACGGCCCTAACGGAAGCTGATGAGTTCATGGACATCTACGGTCTCGACGTAGTCGAGGTTCCGACCAATCGACCCATGGCGCGAAAGGACGAGGACGACGAGGTCTACCGAACGGCCAATGAGAAATATAACGCCATTATCGAGCTGATCCGGGACGCTCAGCAACGCGGTCAACCCATGCTCGTCGGTACGACTTCGATTGAGAAGTCTGAAATCCTCTCGGACCTGCTGAAGAAGCGCAAGGTTGCTCACAATGTGCTCAACGCCCGCTATCATGAGCAGGAAGCCCACATCGTCGCGCAAGCAGGAGTGCCAGGCGCGGTCACGATCGCGACGAATATGGCCGGGCGCGGAACCGACATTCAGCTCGGCGGCAACTTGGACATGCGGCTTGAAGATTGGTTGGCCGATCAAACCAAAAAAGGCAGGGAGCCGACGCCGGAGGAAGTAGAGGCAAAGCGCTCTGAGATCGACGCAGATATTCATGAGAAGAAACAGAAGGCTCTCGAGGCCGGCGGTTTGTACGTTGTTGGGACTGAGCGCCACGAGAGCCGCCGCATCGACAATCAGCTCCGCGGCCGGTCGGGCCGACAGGGCGACCCGGGTGCTTCACGTTTCTTTTTGTCCCTTGAAGACGATCTAATGCGCATCTTCGGCTCCGATCGTATGGACGGGATGTTGCAAGCGCTCGGACTGAAAGAGGGCGAGGCTATTGTTCATTCCTGGATCAACAAAGCCCTGGAGAAAGCGCAAGGCAAGGTCGAGGCGCGCAATTTCGACATCCGCAAGAATGTCGTGAAATTCGACAATGTGATGAACGATCAGCGGAAGGCAATCTTCGAGCAGCGCCGCGAACTCCTGGCAGACGAGGATCTCGCCGAGACCGTCGCCGAGATGCGCCGCCAAGTCGTCGACGATATGGTTGGCGCAGCGATGCCGGAGAAGTCTTATCCGGAGCAGTGGGATATCGATGGACTGAAGCAAAAGGTTAGTGATGTCTTTGGCCTAGACGTGCCCGTTGACGAGTGGGCGGATGAGGAAGGCATTGCCGAGGTCGAGATCCATGAGAGGCTGATCAAGGAGACCGACGAGGCCGCTGCCAGAAAGGCAGCGATGTTCGGCGCCGATACGATGCGTCAACTTGAGCGCGCAGTGCTACTCCAGACTCTTGATGGCTTGTGGCGCGAACACCTCGTGACACTCGAACATTTGCGCCAGGTTATCGGCCTACGGGGCTATGGCCAGCGTGATCCGTTGAACGAGTTCAAGAGTGAGAGCTTTACGCTGTTCGAGCAAATGCTTGCGCGCCTGCGTGAAGCGGTTACCGGGCAAATCATGCACGCTGACATCGCCCAGCAAGACGAGACGCCGTCCTTGGAAGTTACCGAACTTCCGCCGATGGAAGCACACCATATCGACCCGACAACGGGAGAAGACGAATTCGCACTAGAAGGCGCAGAGGTAGCGCCGGCGCCGGGCGGTACCGCGCCCTTGCGGACCCGCAAGCCGGCGGCCGTTGCCCTTGACCCGTCAGATCCTTCGACCTGGGGCAAGGTTCAGCGCAATGCGCCCTGCCCTTGTGGATCTGGGAAGAAATACAAGCACTGTCACGGGTCCTTTTAGAGAACCTTGCGCCGTTGCTTTAAGCGGGCGATCGGCTTCCGGATGGGCCGCTGAGAGCTAAAGCGGCGTTCGACCCGCGACTTCCTTGGGGCAACGCTCCTCGACGGCACTGTCTACCGTAGAAGCTTCGCCCGGCTCGAAGACGTAACGCCCTTCGCAGACACTTACCTTGGGTGGTACGCCCTCTTGAGCAAAGAGATCGTGGCCCGTTTTCAGATTGTCCCAAAAGGGCGCCCACTTATCGCCTGAGCGAAGCCGCATGTTCCGCTCGGTCATACGAAATGGAAAAGCATGAACGGGAATGCGAGCTTGACCATTGTCGAGCGCGCCTGCGACGAACGCCCAGATTTCGTCCACCACGCGGTCGGTAACCGCATAGCAACCGATCGATGCACAGCCGCCATGCACCATGAGAAACGAACCTGTACGATCCTTGCTACGGTCGTACACGTTCGGAAAGCCCAGATTGAACGAAAGATGTTCGATGCTGTTGGGATTCAGCGCATCCTTCGCGACCGTGTAGAAACCCTCCGGCGCCTGCCGATCGCCCTCCTTCAGCTTTGGTCCAAGACGGCCCGACCACATGCATATCGGGTAGGTGGCAAAGCGTTCGAAGCGCGCGCCCTTTTGCACCCATAGTTCGATCTCAGACTCGAGCTTGTAGATACGAATATGCACGGGCATGCCGGGCTCAACGCCTGCCTCTTCCATTCGGGCGGCGAACCGCGTCAGGTCGGGCGTTCCAGGGATGGGCCGGCCGGCACGGAAATGTCCTCGATACTCCTTGCGATCCCAGTTGATCGTTATGCGATCGACGAGCTGCCGCCCCTCGGTGGTGAACAGGTAGTACGTTCCACCGACAAGCGCAGCAAGAAGGATCGAACCGAAAAGGAAGCGAAACACCGTCAGCCCTCTCGCAGGGGATCAAGCCGCCAACCAAAAGCGACGAGCGCCAGCTAGATCGAAAAAAACGGCCACAGCATGGTCATTGGTCGGAGCAAAGTCTCCGAGCTTGCAACCGTCACATCTACCGCTGATACGATCCCGTCCGGGCGATCTTTTCCTTATCATCAGCCCCAGACCCAGCTGGCGCATTAAGATCGGGCGTTGCCGGTCCCAGCGTCATCACCCTGTAGACTTGCGAGCTTCCACCGGCGCGCAGATTGATGTCGCTTCCAAGTGGCTTCGCGAGTGTCGCCTGTACCGTTTTGGGCCGTTCCCGCTTGGGTTTGAAGGCAATGGCTGGCAACTTCTCATATCGCGGACATGCTCTCCTCGGGTCCGGATACTTCCCGCCGGGGAACGCTGCATTGAACACATATCGCTTCCCGCACACGGCGACTTTAGGCTCAAGCCGCGTCAGCTCGAAATAGTCGAAGCCTTCTTTCAAGTTGATCCAGAAATCGAACCACTCGCTACTTGTTTGCTCGGCAAGGTTGGCATTCGTCATGCGAAACGGAAAGGCGTGGACTTGGAACTTCTCCTGTCCGCCTGCAAAGGCTTCGAGAACGAGGGCGTAGATCTCTTCCATAACGGCGTCCGTCATGGCGTAGCAGCCCCGCGACTTGCACTCTCCGTGCACCATGAGATTGGCGCCGGTCCGTTTTAGCGACCTGTCGAATGCGTTGGGGTAGCCGATATTGAATGCCAGATGATAGCGGCTCTTTGGGTTAAGCCGACTCTTGTCGACAACATAGAAACCCTCCGGGGCCTGCAGGTCTCCCTGCTTCTCTTTTGGCCCAAGCTCCCCCGAGAACTTGCAGATTGGGTAGGTCTTAAGGTGGTAGTAGTGACCGTCATCCTTCTGCTTCCAGACCTCAAGTTCGGCCTCAGACTTGAAGACTCGGATGAGGATCGGCTGAGAGGGGGTCATGCCTTTGTCAGCTAACAGGGCGCGCGTCGTCCCCGATAGCGGCCGCATATGTGGGGGGTAATAATCTGTGCAGCCGGAAAGAACCGCCGCTGAAACGGCCGCACAGGCCCAGAGCGTGGCCTTGAAGACGCAATCACGACGCATTCGGCGAACCCTCCTGCACCCCCCTGGCGAGCTCAATTCGCAACGAAAAGCGAGGAGCTCTCCAGCGCCAAGTCCGGCTGTCCCCTCCACCCGAACAAATTGACACTACAAGATATTCGAACAGCAGTTGGACAAAAAAGAGTCTTTGCGGCGATGATCAACATGCGTCGGACCCTTGCCTGGCATGTCAATTCCCCTAGGCGCGAGGTGCCTTCCGCTGGTTTCCGTTACGCCTCGCGCCCCATTGCCAAGAACTTTTCACGGCGTTCTTTTCGGATCTGGTCTGGAGTGTAGTCGTCAAACGACGCAATGGCATTCACAACGACATCACCTGCCGTTTGCAACACGCTTTGTGGATCCCTGTGCGCCCCGCCCACGGGTTCCGGGATAATCCCGTCGACAATACCGAAGTCCTGCAGGTCCTGGGCCGTGATCTTCATATTGGTGGCCGCATCCTGAGCCCGAGCTGAGTCCCGCCAAAGTATCGATGCGGCTGCCTCTGGCGACGCCACTGTGTAGATCGAATGCTCAAGCATGAAGAGGCGGTTCGCAGTGGCCAAAGCTACGGCGCCACCCGACCCGCCTTCCCCAATTATCAAAGAAACAATGGGGACACCAAGCCTCATACAGCACTCCGTGCTCCGAGCGATCGCCTCCGCCTGACCACGCTCCTCGGCCCCGATGCCTGGGTAGGCCCCAGCTGTATCGACGAAGCTCACCACAGGCAGCGAGAACCGATCAGCCATTTCCATAAGCCGCACCGCTTTACGGTAGCCTTCGGGACGCGCCATGCCAAAGTTGTGCTTGATACGGCCCTCTGTATCGGACCCCTTCTCGTGGCCTATGACCATGACGGACCGGCCCGCCAGGCGGCCGATGCCGCCTATGATTGCCTCGTCCTCGGCGAAGTAGCGATCTCCGGCCATGGGGGTGAAATCGCGCACCAGATCCTGGACATAGTGGGTGAAGTGTGGCCGCTCCGGATGGCGCGCGACCTGCGTCTTCTGCCAAGGCGTCAGCGCGGCGTACGTTTCCTCAAGGGCTTCGCGCGCCTTGGTTTCGAGCCGCGACAACTCATCGCTGATTGGTACGGAATCGTCGTCCGCTGCAAGGGCCTTCAGCTCGGCGACCTTGCTCTCAAGTTCCGCAATGGGTTTTTCAAAATCGAGATATGTGCGCATGCAGCCTGACTAAACCCTTAGGACCCCCAAACAGCCCAATTTCAGGGCATTCTTAAGACAAACAAAGCAATCCGGAAGTTGTTTTTAGTGGCCTCGAGGCCGTGTCGTGTCAACCGGGCCGCATTGCCCTCCAGCCGCTAAGGTTTAGCGCTGCTTCGTCAATCTTACCTTGGCTAGCGGATGGTGCTCCTCCACAAGGCGACGCAAACGCTCCTCGATCACATGCGTGTAGATTTGCGTTGTCGAAATATCGGCATGCCCCAGGAGTTGCTGAACGGTCCGCAGATCGGCCCCTCGCTCCAAGAGGTGGCTGGCAAATGCGTGACGTAAGACGTGCGGGGAGACCGTCGCGGGATCGAGCCCCGCAGCCAGGGCCGCCGCCTTAAGTTCCTGGCCAAAGCGTTGACGGGTGATGTGCTGCGCGCCATCGCCCGAGGGGAACAGGAATGCGGACGCCTTGAGGGCCTCTTCCTGTGCCAAGAGCGCGAGATACGCAGATAGAGCCTCACGGGCCGCCCGGTTGAGCGGCACAAGACGCTCGCGGCCACCTTTGCCCGTGATCGTGAGGACCCTATCGTCTACCGCCAGCACGTTACGTGGCAAACCCACAAGCTCCGAGACTCGCAAGCCGGAGGCGTATAGCGTCTCTAGAAGCGCGTTGAGGCGATAGGCTCGCAAGCGTGCGGCGCCTTCCAAATTGGCGGCGCAAGCCTTCTTCGCCGCTTGAATCAAGGCATCGACTTCGGCCAAGGACAGGACCTTCGGCAGGGGCCTTCCACGCCGCGGACTGTCAATGGCTGACGTCGGATCGTCCTTTCGAACGCCCTCGGCCAACAAGAACCTGAAGAATTGTCGGATGGCCGAGAGCTTGCGGGAACGCGATGTTGGCGCAAGTCCGTCCGCAGCCAAGACCTCAAGGTAGGCCCGCACATGGTCGGCAGTCGCCATCGCAGCCTCGGTCTTTTTGCCGGCAAGAAAAGCCAGAAAGTCGGCAAGGTCGCGGGTGTAAGCGTCTATCGTGTGTGAGGCGGCGCCCCGTTCCGCCATCAGCATTTCGATGAAAAGCGACAATTCCGAAGAGGAAGCGCGTGTCAGCGATGGGGTCGTGCGAGCCATGCTTGCCCCCTTCACCGCAGTGGGGCTTTGGGCCAGGCGGGGCTATTGGGCCCGGTGGCTTGGGGGCGGCGCGATAGAAGGTTCCTGCGCTGTGGCCGCCGTCGGCGACACGGCCCGCGGCTCGGCCTTGAGGTTGCGCAAGGCTTTCGTGATTTCTTTTGGTTCTGGCTGAAAATATTCAGCAAGCACATAGAGACTTCCAGCGACAACGCCGACAATCGTCCCTAAAACCGCGAGGAAACGAAACAATGTTGG
>NZ_JBZMXT010000027.1:0-29332 GCF_058506495.1 Methyloceanibacter sp.
AAAGCGTGCGGAGAAACGCTCAATATTCCTGACGAAGGACGCTTTTAGCGCGGCCGCTGTCTAGGCCGTACGCTGCACCTCGTACCGCCAGTGTTCGGCATGCTGCATGAACGTGGAAATCACCGCATCGAATGTCGCGATTTCCGCTTCGGCGCCGCCATGCGTTGTTTGTATCGCTTCGAAAACACCGCGATAGTCACAATAGCCTTGCAGTTCTTCGTAGCGGCGCCACCACAGGTCGCCCATTAGGAAAAAGCGGATCCAGGAAAATAGACAGTCGGTCCAATCCTCCAGATACGACTTCAATTGAAGACTGGGACACGACAACAACGTTGCGCGATCCGTTCCGGAGACTCTTACAAGGCGGCCGTCGATGAAGTGGTGTTCGGGGGATTCAATAAACACAAAGCTCATCCGGTCGTTTTCAGGGTACAGACCACGCGGATCGAATAGCTGAAAGTCGATGCCGCGCAGGCGCACCTCATCAAGAAGGACGAGGGATTTACCTTCTCCTGCAGCGCGCACCGGAAGACCGGCCTCGCGGGCCCGCGCAAGCAGCATCTCTGGATGAGCAGTAATGTCTGTGGAAACGCCGACCCCGCCTTGGCGGATCTCATCGACCATTTCGATATTGGCACGTGGCGGGTCTTGCCTCTCCCTGACCACTGTAAGATGTGGACGTTCGCCCGGCCGCAAATAGCTCTCACTAAGGTGAGCCAGCTGCTGCAAATACTCCAAGAGGCGTGCACGCGCCTCTAAGCCGCGGCAGTTGCCTCTCCAAACGACGTTAACCGATGACATGGTGATAAAGGGTCTCCAAACGAAGCTAATTACCCTCGCACCGAGGGCTGCGGCGTTGACTTACCGCACCCTGGGCTGCCACGAACGGACAAGCAAGGAAGTCCGGGAAATAAGGTTGACCGGCACTTCACCAGGTCAGTCGAATTGCTTGAAGGGCCGCAAACCCCGCGCCAGCTGAGACTTCCCAGCATTTTGTTCGAAAGTTGCTTGAAATGGCCCAGTTGGCCAGCCTAGCTAAGGACATGACGACGTCTTCGAGAGACCCAGTACATGTAGTTGGCGGCGGCCTTGCGGGCAGCGAAGCCGCCTGGCAACTCGCGAAGGCGGGCGTTCCGGTAATCCTCCACGAAATGAGACCCGAGCGCGGGACGGAAGCCCACAAAACGGATGGTCTCGCCGAACTCGTCTGCTCCAACTCTTTTCGCTCAGACGATGCGGAGACGAATGCCGTTGGGCTTCTCCATGAGGAGATGCGCCGTTGCGGATCGCTCGTCATGGCGTCAGCGGATGCCCACAAACTGCCCGCAGGCGGTGCGCTCGCTGTGGATCGCGACCTGTTCTCCGCTAGGGTCACCGCGGCGCTTGAGGCGCACACACTCGTCCAGATCGCCCGCGGGGAAGTCGCTGGTTTGCCTCCGGGAGACTGGCGCAGCGTGATCGTCGCCACAGGACCTTTGACTTCCCCGGCTCTAGCAGAGGAGATCGGCGCCCTAACCGGCGAAGAGGAGCTTGCCTTCTTCGATGCCATTGCCCCGATCGTGCACCTTGAGGCCATCGACATGTCGGTGTGCTGGCGGCAATCCCGATACGACAAAGTCGGTCCCGGCGGAACGGGTGCGGACTACATCAACTGCCCTCTCAATCAAGCGCAGTACGACGCCTTCATCAACGCGCTCCTCGCCGGCGAAAAAACGGCGTTCAAGGACTTTGAGAAGACGCCGTATTTCGAGGGCTGTCTGCCGATCGAGGTCATGGCCGAGCGGGGCCGTGACACGCTGCGCTACGGTCCGTTGAAGCCAGTTGGATTGACGAACGCTCATCGGCCCGATGAGAAGCCCTATGCGGTCATCCAGCTGCGCCAAGACAATGCGCTGGGCACGCTTTGGAACATGGTCGGCTTTCAGACCAAGCTTAAGTACGCCGAGCAAGTCCGCGTTTTTCGTATGATCCCAGGGCTTGAGAACGCGGAGTTTGCGCGCCTGGGCGGTCTCCACCGCAACACGTTCCTCAACAGCCCAATACTGCTGGATGAGACCCTACGGCTTAAGGCACAGCCACGCCTCAGATTCGCCGGCCAAGTTACCGGTGTTGAGGGCTATGTGGAGTCTGCCGCTATAGGGCTTATCGCTGGCCGCTTCGCGGCGGCCGAATGGGTGGGGCGGGCCACGTCAGCACCCCCGCCAACGACAGCGCTTGGCGCGCTGCTGGCGCATATTACGGGCGGACATTTGAGCATCGAAGGCAGCAGCAGCCGCAGTTTTCAGCCTATGAATGTGAACTTCGGTCTGTTCCCGCCGGTTACGGTCGAGCGCCGACCGAAGCATCCGGAGCCGCGCCCAGACGGACGGCGTTGGACCAAGGCGCTCGCGCGTAAGACGGCCATGTCAGCCCGCGCACTCACAGACTTGGACGATTGGCTGGGCTCGAAGCATTCCGTCGCCGCAGAATGATGTCTACTTCGCGCGCACGAGACGCCAAAGACGATAAAGCGGGTTGATGCGCGCGATGTCATGCAGCGGATCTTCAACCTTGGCAAGCGCGGTGAGATAGGGTTCGACCAATGCGAGCGGCAGATATGCCGTCTGTCCCGCCTCGTCGAGCCCGGTGCCTTTCATGCCCTGGCCGTAAAGGTGGAACCTTGCTTCCTCAAGCGCTGAGCGCGCCTCCTCACGCATACCGGCGAGAAGTGTCTTGAGTCCCGGTTTGACCTCACCGGAAAAGATATCCGCTGGGGTCGTGCCCACAGCTTCTAACGCATCAGCGGCCAAGTACGTTCGCCCTTTTGCCGCGAGAATCGGCAGGCTTCGCATAACCCGCACCAGCCCATAGGCCCGCCCAGCCGCTTGCGCAATGATCCCCTGGTTTTCCCCTTCGGCGCCCACAATCTCCGCTGCCAGAGCAAAGAGGCCACCGGTCGTATCGAAGAGGTAAGCGTCCAAAGTGCGGCTGTCGGGCATGACGGTCTCGCCAATATCGAAACTGCGCGCATCGATCAACCCCGCGATACGCTCTCGAGAGAGATCGCGGCGCGCTAGCAAGTCTCCGAAGGCGTCGGCGACGGGGTGACCTGTTGTCTCCCCCGCTTCTGCGCGCTCAAGAGCATCGCGCCACCATTGGAGCCGGATCTCCCCGAGTCCGGGCTCGCTCACCTGGTCTGCGATACGGGCCAGTTCCCCGTTCAGGGCAAAGAGTGCGAAGAGATCATGGCGGACCGCTGTTGGAGCAAAGAGCGCGGCGATCGCGCGATCAAGGTCTGCTTTGCGGGCCATCCGCTGGACAGTCGCCGCTCGCTCCCGTTCGTTCACGGCATGACCTCAAACTCACGCTCGGGCTGCCGCCTCTGCCTTACCCTTACCTGCGGTACTTTTGGCTGAACTCGTGCTTCCGGACCAGGCTTCCCGTTGCACGCCAAGAATGAGCTGCATCGGCGAAGCGACAAAGATCGAAGAGTACGCGCCGACAATAATGCCGAAGCACATTGCGATCGCGAAGCCATAGATCGCTTCGCCGCCGAAGAAGAGAAACGGCATCATAGCAAGCAGTGTCGTGACGTGAGTCAGAATGGCACGCGACAGCATCTCGTTGATCGAACGATCAAGGAGTTCGACCAGCGGCATACGCTTGTACTTCCTCAGGTTTTCCCGGATCCGGTCGAAGATCACGACCTTATCGTTCAGGGAGTAGCCGATAATTGTGAGGATCGCGGCGATACTCGAGACGTTAAACTCAAGCTGCATGACAGCGTAGAGGCCAATAGTGGCCGTAACGTCATGAACCAGTGAAGCAACCGCGGCCACAGCGAACTGCCATTCGAAGCGGAACCACACATAGATCATGATGCCGATCATCGCCACCACGACCGCCAGCGTACCCCCTGCGATCAACTCGGACGAAATCGTTGGTCCCACAATCTCGGTGCGCCGATATTCGACGCTATCTCCAAGCGCCTCTTTGACCTTAGCAATAGAGGCCTGTTGCTCTTCCTCGGTCGGTTGTGAAGCGATCCGGATTAGCACCTCATCAGGCTCGCCAAACTCTTGGATCTGAACTTCTCCAAGACCAAGGTCGCTTATCTTTCCTCGAATCTCCGCCAGCTGGGCTGGGTTCTCTTTGGTCTTAATCTCGATCAGCGTTCCGCCTTGGAAATCGATACCCATGTTGAGACCGATTGTGGCGACCAGCACGAGGGGCACGACCGTCAGAAAGGCGGAGACGAACCACGAGATGACGCGTTGGCTAACAAAGTCGATTTTTGTATCCGACGGAACGAATTTGATGCCGCGAAACATGCGCAATTCCTCTAAAGCGGGAGTTCTTTGGGCCGCTTCCATCGCAGCCATCCAGCAACCAACATGCGCGTAACAGTCACGGCAGTGAACATCGAGGCAAGCACACCGATTGTCAGCGTGACGGCAAAGCCTCGGATAGGACCGGAGCCGAGCCAGAACAGCACAAGCACTGCGATCAGCGTCGTAACGTTCGAGTCGATGATCGCGATGAGCGCGCGCGAATAGCCGGAGTCGACGGCAGCGATGGGTGACTTACCTGCCCTGATCTCTTCACGGATACGCTCATTGATGAGCACATTCGCATCCACGGCGATACCAATAACGAGCACGATGCCGGCGATGCCCGGTAGCGTCAGTGTCGCTCCCATAAGCGACAGCACCGCAAAGATTAGTGCAACATTCACGAGCAGGGCGATGTTGGCAAATATGCCAAATAGTCCGTAGGCGGCAAACATGAACAAGACCACGAGGATCATACCTGCGATGGCCGCTTTCTGACCGCTGTCGATAGAGTCGGCGCCGAGGCTTGCGCCAACGGAGCGTTCCTCGATCACGCTGAGCTTGGCCGGAAGCGCGCCGGAACGCAGGAGCACTGCAAGGTCGTTCGCCTCCTGGACAGTGAAGTTGCCGCTGATCTGCCCCGAGCCGCCCAAGATGGGTTCACGAATGACCGGAGCCGAGATCACCTTGTTGTCGAGAATAATGGCGAAGGGTAGCCCTACATTGTCTTGCGTTGCGCGGCCGAACCGCTTGGCGCCGGTCGCGTCGAAACGGAAATTAACAACGGGCTCACCATTGCGTGCGTCGAAGCCCGGCTGAGAGTCGACGAGGCTCTCGCCGCTAACCAACACGCGGTCCTTCAACACGTAGGGAATGGGTGGCTCATCTTCCGAATACAGAAGCTCGGTGCCAGGAGGGAGCTTCTTACTGATGGCGACTTCCGCTGCATTGGCCGAAGCGTCAACCATCTTGAACTCAAGCTTACCCGTTTCGCCGATCAAACCCTTTAGTCGCTGCACATCCGAGACACCCGGGACTTGGACGAGAATGCGATCCCGGCCCTCCCGCTGGATGCTCGGTTCCGTTGTGCCGAAGGCATCCACGCGGCGACGGATGGTCTCAATTGAAGCCTGGATCGCAGAACTAATGCGTTCATTCAATCCAACTTCCGTGGCTGTCAGCGTGATCTTGTCACCACTCCGGGTGACCTCGATATCGTTGCCGGAGAAGCCGCCGAACACATCACTGCCCACAGGCACCGCGAGCTCTTTCAAATCCGCAAATGCCTTTTCAACATCCTCCGGCTTTCGTATGCGAACGGAGACCGAGCGCGCCGCAAGGTTTTGGTTGAGGTCCAGATACCCAATACGGTTGCCGCGCAAGGTTTCACGCACGTCGCCCCGGATTGTGCCAAGCCAATCGTCGACGAGCTCCGTTTCGTCGATGCGGTAGAGCAAGTGCGCGCCGCCTTGCAAGTCCAGCCCAAGATTAACCTGCTTATGTGGAACCCAGCTGGGCAGTCCTTGCAAAGCCGAGGATGGAAATAGGTTAGGTGCTGCGAAGACAAAACCGGCGAACACGATCGCGCCGACGAGTATCACCTTCCACCTTTGGAAATGCAGCATTACCGGATTTGAAACTCCCGATCAGTCGACGGTTCTTCGAATTAGCCTCTACTCGGCCGCCTTCGACTCAGTCTTCGCCGAAGCCGCGGTGTCGCCCTTGCCCCGCACTTCAGAGATTGATGTTCGAAGGACCTTAATCCGAACGCCGTCGGCCACTTCGACATGTAGTTCACTATCGTCGGCCTTCGTTACCTTGCCAATGATACCACCGGACGTCACCACCGTATCGCCCCGGCGGATTGCCTCGATCATCGCGCGATGTTCTTTCATCCGCTTTTGTTGAGGCCGGATCATCAGAAAATACATGATGCCGATGATCAGAATGGTCGGGATGAGCAGGCTATTGAGTGCCTCCATACCGCCTCCACCTGCTTGCGCGTAGGCAAAACCATCCATTGCTCGTCTCTCCCGGTTGGCTTAAGGATTGCCGGAATTGGCCGATTTGGCGTGTCTCACATTCATTGGTGCGAAACGGCTCCAGCGCAATTCTGCGCGACTATACTGTGCCTGCACGCCTTTGCAACGGGGCCCTGATGAACTTTCTGGAACCCATTTCGCGCGTTTTGGAGCGGATTGCGCGTGGGCTGGAGCGGCTCGGACCGCCTGAGGCCGCGACCCCGGACTTCTCCTCGGCAAGCGCTTTCCTGTTTCAGGCCGAAACAGCCAGCTTTATGCCCGTACCTGTGGTCAACTGTGTGCCTCTACCGCTCCTCAAGGGCGTTGACCGCAACAAAGACGTGTTGTTGGCTAATACTGAGCGCTTCGCGCGAGGACTGCCGGCGAATAACGCACTTCTATGGGGTGCGCGCGGCATGGGCAAGAGTTCCCTAATCAAAGCAACCCATTCAGCCCTATGCGAGGGTCATCCTCGACTAAAGCTGATTGAGATCCACCGCGAGGACATCGCAGCCCTCCCCCGAGTCCTCAGCCGTTTGCGGACTGCGCCGAACGATCGCTTCATTCTCTTCTGTGACGACCTTTCCTTCGAAGCGGTCGATAATTCCTACAAATCGCTCAAGGCGGTGCTCGAAGGCGGTATTGAAGGGCGCCCCCAAAACGCCGTGCTCTACGCCACATCGAACCGCCGTCACTTGATGCCACGCGAGATGATCGAAAATGAAACCTCAACGGCGATCAATCCAGCTGAAGCTGTGGAAGAGAAGGTTTCCTTGTCCGACAGGTTTGGTCTTTGGATTGGCTTTCACCAATGCAGTCAGGACGACTATCTCGCCATGGTTCGCGGTTACGCGAACCATTATGGACTGAACGCGTCTCAATCTGACATTGAAGGATCAGCTCTTGAATGGGCGGCAACGCGTGGTAGCCGTTCGGGACGAGTCGCCTGGCAGTTTACTCAAGACCTGGCAGGTCGGCTTGGCAAATCAATCCACTGACTGCAGGGCGCGGTCTGATTAGTCGGCTTGGGCCGACATGCTGCTCATATACTTGGTCGGATCGACAGGGCGTGAGCCCTTACGCAGCTCGAAGTGAACCTGAGGTTCCGTGACAGATCCGCTAGTTCCGGCCTTAGCGATGACCTGTCCACGCGAGACCTTGTCACCACGCTTCACAAGAACACGCTCATTGTTGGCATATGCCGACACCCAATTGTTGGCGTGGCGCACCAGCACCAGGTTCCCATAGCCCTTCAGCTCGTTGCCCGCATAAGCCACGACGCCATTCTCCGCCGCTTTCACCGGCGTGCCCCGAGGTACCGAAATGTCGACGCCGTCATTGTGCCCACCATCGGGCATTGTCCCGAACCCGGAGATAATGGGTCCTTTGACGGGCCAGCGGAAGCTGTTTCCTGAAAGCGGCTCAGGCGTTGGAAGTTGGCCGTTGCTCGTTACGCCGGCAGTAGCGTCAGCGGCGTTCGACGAGCTTTGACTCCGCTGCGATGCAGTGCCTTCTGGAGGCGCGGCGACGGTCGTCGTTGTGACCTTGCGCGGTGCCGGCATCTCCGGCATCGCGGGAATGGCGGGAACGTTGGACGGTTGAGTGGTTTGCACAGGCACTGGCGCAGCAGCTGCCGGCGGCGCCGAGGGCACGGTCGGCGTGAGCACAGCGGTCCGCGTTGGCGCAGCCATGTCTGCACCCGGCATCACAAGAACCTGTCCCGGTCTCAGACGTGCGTCGGCCAGGTTGTTCGCCGCTTGGATCGTTCCAATTGGGACACTGTATTGCTGCGACAAGCTGCTCAGCGTATCGCCCTGTTGCACCGTGACGCGTGGACCCGACGCATAGCTGACGGCTTGAGCGGGCGCAGCCGGCGCTGGTTGCGAATTATAGTACTGATCCTGTGGCGGCTGATACGAAGCCGTCCGAGTCGCGGTTTGCGGCGCAGCTGAGCCGTATCCGCCGCTGGGCGGCAACGATGCGGTGGTTGAGGGGTCGGCCGCTCCGGAGTCGCCCATGCCCAGCAACGGATAATTGAAACGCGTAGAGTCGTCGCTACAGCCTGCAGCGGCAAGCGCCGCCCCCAATGCCAAAATGGCGCACGAAAATCCCCGGATGGAAACCGGTCCAACTGCCACGCGCATAATCGCTGGCCCCCACGCAATACTCGATGGGCCTAGTTAAGCGCGCCGGCAGTAAACAAGGGTTTAAGGCGCAGCGCGGCACGGTCAGAAAGTTGCACTGCGAAAGGCCGTTTCGTTTCAATCTCGTTTCACCCGGCCATGGACGAGTGGCACAAATCGGACTGGCAAAAGCGGCGTCTCGACGAGCCCTTCCGGGGTTTTGTCGATCTGAACGAGGTGCTGCGTATCGCGCGTCTCTCCAAGGGGAATAATCATGCGTCCACCGTCCTTGAGCTGATCGAGCAAGGCGGCAGGCGCATCGAGCCCCGCGGCGGTTACGATGATGCGGTCAAAGGGCGCTTGGGGGGGCCAGCCCAACCATCCATCGCCAATGATCGTCGTGACATTGGTAATCTTGAGCTTGGCGAGGCGCGCCTCGGCCGCCTTCTGAAGCTCGCGCCAGCGTTCGATTGAATAAACCCGCCGGCAAAGCTGCGAGAGGATCGCGGCCTGGTACCCTGACCCCGTCCCGATCTCGAGCACCTTGTGGGTCGGTTTGAGGTCCAATTTCTCCGTCATGTATGCGACGACGTAAGGCTGGGAAATTGTTTGTCCGCAATCGATGGGCAGCGCAATATCTTGGTAGGCGTGCTCCGAGAACGCATCGTCCACAAACACCTCGCGCGGGATGCGCTCCATCGCACGCAATACGTTTGCGTCGCGAATGCCGCGCCGTCGAAGCTGCATGATGAGCCCAATCTGATTTTGCGCTTCCTGACTTTCCATGCCCGCTACCAGGGTCCGTGTCACCCCAACCGTCTTGGAAGTACATTATCGGCCGATTCTGACATTACCGAACAGGGAGTAGAACGGCAGCGCTAGGACTAATTATCCTCTTCTTCCAGGACGGAAGCCAGGTCTTCGAGCGCCCCGCGATCGGTAAAATCGAGGCACAGCGGGGTCACGGAGATCAGATTGGAGCGCACGGCCCACAGGTCGGAACCTTTGGGCGGGTTGGGCCCGCGTTTGGCGATGCCGATCCAGTAGTAGGCCTTCCCGCGCGTATCCATACGATCGTCGATATCGAGCAGCTCCGTATCGCGGAGTCCCTGCACCGTAGCGGCTACGCCCTTCACCTGATCGGGATGGCAGTCGGGGAAGTTCACGTTTATGACCGTCCCTTTCGGCCAACCGGCAGCCAAAAGCTTCCGTACAAGTTCTGCGCCGTGAACCATGGGCGTGTCCCATGGCGGAATACCGATATCGTAGTTGTTGAGTGCCTGGCTCATAGCGATGGACGGCACGCCGAGAAGCGACCCCTCAATAGCCCCGGCAACGGTTCCGGAGTAGTTCACATCGTCGGCCAGGTTCTGACCTCGATTGACACCCGACAGCACAAGGTCTGGGGGCTCATCCTTGAGAAGATAGCGCACGCCCATGATCACGCAGTCTGTCGGGGTCCCTTTGACGGCGTAGCGGCGCTTGCCGAGCTCGCGCATCCGCAACGGCTCCGCGAGGGTCAATGAGTGAGAGGCGCCGCTGTTATCCGTCTCTGGCGCCACAACCCAAACGTCGTCTGTCAAGTCCGTCGCGATCTTTTCCAGCACGTCGAGACCGGCGGCTTCGATACCATCGTCGTTGGTGATCAGAATGCGCATTCTTCGGGTCGTTTCGGGGTCTTCAAGAAATTTGCTGGGTGTTTGAATCAGGCGGACGGCATAATTTTGGCGAGCCCGCCCATGTAAGGATGAAGGACGTCTGGCACCCGGATGCCGCCATCAGCGTCTTGGTAGTTCTCCATAACGGCGATGAGAGCGCGGCCCACCGCCACACCAGAGCCATTCAACGTATGCACCAGGCGTGGGGTTTTCGAGTCAGCCGGGCGATAGCGCGCGCCCATGCGGCGAGCCTGGAAATCGCTGCAGACCGAGCACGACGAAATTTCGCGATACATCCCCTGCCCTGGCAACCATACCTCGATGTCATAGGTCTTCTGCGCTGAGAAGCCCATGTCACCGGTCGACAACACAACGACACGATACGGCAGCCCGAGCTTCCGCAGCACGGACTCGGCGGAAGCCGTCATGCGCTCGTGTTCTTCGGCGGACTGTTCGGGCGTCGTGATCGAGACCAGCTCCACTTTTGTGAATTGATGCTGGCGGATCATGCCGCGCGTATCGCGACCCGCGGCACCGGCTTCGGCACGGAAACACGCCGTACCCGCCGTCACGCGCATTGGAAGGTCGGCCTCGTCTTGGATTGAGTCTCGCACCAAATTTGTCAGCGGCACTTCGGCGGTGGGGATGAGCCAATATCCCTGTCCTGCAGGAAACTGATCCTCTTCGAACTTCGGCAGTTGCGCAGTGCCAAACATAGTGTCGTCGCGCACGAGCAGCGGCGGGTTCACTTCAGTGTAGTCGTGTTCGGACGTATGGAGGTCGAGCATAAATTGGCTCAACGCCCGCTCGAGCCGGGCAAGAGCTCCCGTCAGCACCACAAAGCGCGAACCCGACAGTTTAGCCGCCGTCTCGAAGTCCATAAGGCCTAGCGCCTCACCGAGTTCGAAATGCTGCTTGGGTTCGAAGTTGAAGGTTGGGATGTCACCGACTTTGCGAAGTTCCACATTAGCGTCCTCGTCAGGCCCGACTGGGACGTCGTCCGCCGGCATATTGGGGATACCCGCGAGGAGATCGCGCAGGGCCTGGTCCCAGGCACGCTCATTCTCTTCGTCTCGCTGGATCGTTTCTTTGAGACCCGCCACCTTCTCCTTAAGGGCGTCGGCTTTCGAGCGGTCGCCAGCGCCGATCGCTAGTCCAATCGCCTTTGAGGTCGTGTTGGCGTAGGCCTGCTTTTCCTGCAATTGCTGAATCGTTTCGCGGCGTTGCGAATCCAAGGTGAGGATCTGATTCAAGACTTCGGCGGGCGCGCGCTCGAAGTTGCGCTTCTCAAGCCCAGCGACGAAGGCGTCGGGGTTTTCGCGTATCCATTTGACGTCAAGCACGGTGAAATCTCTTTCGGGTGGTCGGCGGGGTCTGTCTGCCGCCCTCGTATAAGCCCCGAATCCGGCCTTGTCAGCCAGACTTATAGGTTAGTGCTGGGCCCTCGCGGGCCTATGTGGAGGGTGCGGCCGATGGCGCCTCCGCTGCCGCCCGCTTCTTTTCGACCATGCGTACGGCATAGATCGAAACCTCGTAGAGCAACAGTGTGGGCAGCGCCAAGGCCACCTGACTAACGGGATCTGGAGGCGTCAGGACCGCAGCCACAACGAACACACCCAGAATAGCGTGGCGGCGGTAGTATTTCAGCGTGTCAGAGCTAACGAGGCCAGCGCGCGCCAGCAGCGTGAGCAGCACCGGCAGCTGAAAGCAAATGCCGAATCCAATGATCAGCATCATAATGAGAGAAAGATACTCGCTGACCTTGGCGGTCAGGAGAATTTGCACCCCGTCCTCACCCGTCTCTTGCATGGACAGGAAGAACGTCATGGCGAGCGGCATAGCCACAAAATAGACGAGCGCCGCCCCGATCAAAAACAAGATGGGCGTCAAGATAAGAAACGGCAGGAATGCCTTGCGCTCGCTGCGATAAAGGCCCGGCGCCACAAACATATAGAGCTGCGAGGCGATCACCGGGAAGGCAAAAAAGACGGCCCCGAAGAGGGCCAGCTTCACTTGGGTGAAGAAGAACTCTTGTGGTGCCGTATAGATCAGCTCGATCGGGGCATCCACGCCGGCTGCCCAGCGATACGGCCACAGCAAGAGACTGTAGATGGGCTTAGCGAACCAGAAGCAAACGATGAACGCCACGAAGGTCGCCGCCAACGCCCAGAGAAGGCGCCGTCTCAATTCGATCAGATGATCGATGAGCGGGGCCTTGCTCTCATTGATATCGTCGTCATCGCTCACGGCTTCGGCTCGCCGTCTTCAGGTACCGTCGCAGGTCGCTTGACTGCGCGCCGCTTCGTTTTTGCGGGTGCCCGCTTCTTCTCCCCCGCCTTTTTGGCGGCGTTCTTCTCGCCAGCTGTTTTCTTGTTTGCAGCTGGCTTTGCCGGAGTGTCGCTCTGTGGCTCAGGCAACGAGGGCTCCTCGCTAGTGGCCTGCGGCGGCGCGACCAAATTGTTTTCTGCCGGGGCGGAAGGTCCCGTCATCAGAGGTTTGCCGATTGGCTGGTTCAGGTCCGGCGCCCGGCCCATATTCGCCTTGATGGCCTCCAGGTTTTTTCGAACCTCTTCTGCTTCGCTCTCTGCGACAACCTCGTGGAACTGACGCCGAAAGTCCGCAGCCATGCGGCGTCCCTTCCCGGCATAGAAGCCGACCGTGCGCATCAGCTTGGGCAGATCCTTCGGGCCGACCACTACGATCGCCACGATGGCAAGTACCAAAAGTTCCGACCAACCAATGTCCAGCATGGGCTTTGGAGAGGCGCTTAGGGGCTCTAGCGGACCGGGCCGGCCTCGCGGAAGCGCGGCGCCTAGCTCGATTTCTGCTTCTCAGGCTCGTGCGACTTCGCTGGCGGAACGGTGGCCTCCTGTTGGATCACCTTTGCATCCGCGACTTCCTTGTCTTCGTCCTCGAGGCCGGACTTGAAGCTCTTGATGCCCTTCGCCACGTCGCCCATCAGGTCGGAGATCTTGCCCCGCCCGAAAAGGAGAACGAACAGCAATATGACAATTGCGATTTGCCACCAACTTGGTCCCATAGTTGACCTCCATGGCCGACCTCCACACGGGGAGATCATGTCAAGCGTTTCAACGATTTGACCGCACTATGGCAGCAAAAACACCGAGCCCGCAAGCGAGCTCCCATCTGCCGTGCATCTAAGCCTTAGTCTTCACCAGCCGCGAAGATCAGCACCGCGCCTTCGTCGACTCCAACGCCAACCTCGTCTCCGCGTCGAGGCATGTCCGCATCGCGAACGCGGACGAGAATGGGCGTCTCAATCTCGCTTACCGCAATTTCCAGAAGCCCCACATCCCCTAAGAATCGTGTGTCCAGTACGCGGCCTGGGGTGCCTTGCTCCGGCTTCAAAAGCCGGATGCCGCCCTGGCGCACACAGACGATGACACTGGTGCCGTCCGCAAAATTTTCGGCTCCGAACGTACCAAGAGGTGTCCTCGCCTGCCCACCTTGAACACACACTTCAAGCTCATTTAGCTCCGAGAAGGTCCTCGCCGTGAAAATGTCCTTCGGCGAGCGGTACAGTTCTGGTGCGGAACCTATCTGAACAACCCGCCCCTCGCGCATCAGCGCGATGACATCGCCCATTCGCATGGCTTCCTCCGGGTCGTGCGTGACAACAATGCAAGTCGCTCGCGACTCCCGAATAATGGCCAGGGTCTCTTCGCGCATGCTCTCACGCAACTGCGCGTCAAGACCGGAGAACGGCTCATCCATCAGAATAACGCCCGGACGCGGGGCGATGGCGCGGGCAAGCGCAACGCGCTGCTGCTGGCCGCCGGATAAGATATGCGGGTAATCGCCCTCGTAACGGGCAAGCCCAACACGCTTTAGGGCCGCGCGCGCTTCCTCTCTCGCCTCCTGCTTGCTCAGTGAGTGCAGGCCGAATGCCACATTGTCCAAGATCGTGAGATGCGGAAACAGCGCAAAGTCTTGGAACATGAGACCCACGCCACGCTTCTCTGGCGGCACGAAGCGATTGGGGCCCGCAACCTCCTGGTCGTCCAGGAAAATGGCGCCACTGCTCGGGGCTTCTACACCAGCAATAACGCGCAGCAGGGTTGTTTTCCCGCAGCCCGACGGTCCAAGCAAACAGAGGACCTTGCTGGGCTCCACTTCAAGCGACACGTCATTGAGCGCGAAGGCCGTGTCATAGCTCCGGGAGACGTGATCGACCTTTAGGTGAGCCGCGAAAGTCACGGCGGCTTTCCCACGCCCGGCACGAAGTCGGCCATTTGCGGTGCTGGCTGCGCGCGCCTTGAAAACGTTGGACATCAGAATGGTCTACGCGAAGCGTAGGCCGAGATGCAACGCCTCGCAGTAGCCCGATTAGCAACGGTGCGGAGGGTTGCCTAGTCGCTTTGCGGCTCTGGGCCAGCCGGGTCGCTGGCCGCGAGCACGTCGTCGTCATTGGCGCCGAGAGGCTCGTCTGGTTCTGCGTCCTCCAATGGGTCCTCGTCCTCGCGCAGCTCGGCGGCATCATCGGGGCTCGGCATGGAGAATCCTGGCGGCAAGTTCGAATCCAAAAGGCCAGCGCCCTTTAGTTCTCGCAAGCCTGGAAGGTCTTGGATCTGCTCGAAGCCGAAATGCTCCAGAAAGTGGTCCGTCGTACCGTAGGTCACTGGACGCCCAGGCGCGCGGCGACGACCTCTCGGTTTGATCCAGGTGGTCTCTAAGAGAACGTCGAGCGTTCCCTTCGATGTTGAGACCCCGCGGATTTCTTCAATTTCCGCACGCGTCACCGGCTGGTGGTAGGCGATGATCGCCAACGTCTCGAGTGCGGCGCGCGACAGGCGCCGCTGCGCAACCGCTTGGCGCTCCAGCAGGTAGGACAGATCATCCGCGGTGCGGAAGGCCCATTTGCCGGCCACGCGAACGAGATTGACGCCGCGCCCTGCGTAAAGTCCCTGCAACTCCTCAAGGAGCGCCTTAACGTCTTCCTCCACTCCGAAATGAAGCGCGAGTTCTTTCTCCTTCAGTGGTTCTTTAGCGGCAAACAGGAGCGCCTCAATGACGCGAAGTTTCTCTCTCCGGTCGGCCGACGGCAACGCCATCACGTTTGACGGCAGCGGCAGCATCGGCGCATCTGCGCCCTTCTCTTCGATGTCTGCCGTCACCTCGAACACCTTCTCCGCCTGCTCTGCGGACATTTGCGCCGCCGCGCCCTGTGTTGTCACCGTCTTTTTCGCCTCTGTCTGCGACATCTTCGCGGGGTCGCCCTCTACTGTCTTCAAAACCTCATCGAGCTGTTGAAGCGCTGCCTCACCCTCACTGAGGCTCTGCGCCAGGTCCGAAATGCCCTCCACGACCTCCGCGATCGAAGGAGTCTCATCCTTTGACCGGCCCCTATCAGAGTTCGCCCGCTTGTTTCGCGTGGACCGTGATGACGACAATTTGGGCTTCGGCATAGGATACCCCTCGCAGTTTCAATCTCCGTCGACGCCGATACTTGTTACCCAACCTCTAGCAATTTCGTTGAGCCGCCCCCTATACGGCTCCGTCACGGCGGCGGACAAGAAGCGGCGCGAACGATTTCGCCTGGCGGATCTCCACTGCGCCCTCGCGTGTCATTTCCAGGGTCGCCGTGAAACTCGACGCCAGCGCTGTGCGTCGGATCTCGGGCTCCACCAAAAATTCCGCTAAAATCTGGTCAAGCGGCGCCCATTCGCAGGCCATGCCCAAGAGCCGTTCCAGCTCGTCGCGGGCTTCCTTAAGTGACCAAACAGGCCGCTTCTCCATATGCAACGTCCGTACAGCATTCCGTTGACGCTGTTGTGCGTAGGCCTTCAACAAGTCGTAGACGTTCGCATCGTAAACGCTCGTCCGCGTTACTCGAATGGGCTCTGGCTTTCCCCTGGGAAACACATCGCGACCAAGGCGTTTGCGGGTCATCAACTGCGCAGCGGCATCGCGCATGGCATCAAGGCGCTGAAGCCGGAAAGCGAGCATCGCCGCCAATTCCTCTCCGGAAGGCTCGTCTTCATCCGACGGCTCAGGCGGCAAAAGCAGCTTCGACTTCAGAAACGTGAGCCACGCGGCCATCACGAGATAGTCCGCTGCCAGTTCGAGACGCAGGCGCTTCGCCTCTTCGATGAACTCGAGATATTGCTGCGCTAATGCGAGGACTGAGATCTTTGCGAGGTCCACTTTCTGCGTACGTGCCATCGCCAATAGCAAGTCGAGCGGACCTTCGAACCCTTCGACGTCAACGCGCAGTCTTGCGTCCTGGTCTTGATCAAACTCGTCAGCGCTGTCCCAGTCGGCTGTGTCCGACCCGTCGCCGCTGCTTCCTGTCTGATTCATTTCGCGGTTCTCGGTCATGCCGGCTCCGTTGGATCGGCGCCGACGTTCGCCACCCGCACGGCCGCAGCCTCGTGGACAACCGCAAGCGCCTCCGCCTCGTCGAAAGGTTCGGGATCGTGGAGACAACCAAGAGCACGCTCGAACCGGTCGAGCGACTCGCCCGATAGGCCGGGCGCCGCAGCCGCGACGTCAGCCATCTCATCGAAGTCTCCGCTGCAATGAAGGGCCACGTCGCAGCCCGCCTCAACAACTGCACGCGTGAGGTCGCCGGGCGTCCCAGAGAGCGCCTTCATGCAGATGTCGTCCGTCATTATCAAACCCGTTAGTCCCAATCGATCGCGAATCAATTCCTTCATTATAACCGGTGACAGCGTTGCTGGGTTCTGCTCGTCATACGCAGGGAGGAGAACATGTGCGGTCATAGCCAAGGGGGCATCCCGCAATTCCCGAAATGGCAGAAAGTCGATATCGTCCAGCGCATCGCGCGAAACATCGATATGTGGCAATGACTTATGGCTATCGGCTAAGGCGCGTCCATGACCCGGGACGTGCTTGATTACCGGCAAGACGCCGCCGGCGAGCATCCCATTCATGACAGCACGCCCCAGAACCGCGACAGCCTCCGGATCTGTGGAAAAGGCCCTATCGCCAATGATGTCGTGGGCACCGATCTGCCGGACGTCGATACACGGTGTGCAGTCCACGTTGATTCCGAGATCGTGGAGCTCTGCCGCAATGAGGCGTGCCGCCGCAAAAGCTGCGCGCTGCCCTGCTCCCTTATCCGTGGTGTAGAGGTCGCCAAAAACCTGCGCAGGCGGCATTTCACGCCAATGCGGGGCGCGAAGCCGCTGGACCCGTCCGCCCTCCTGATCGACAAGGATAAGGACGCGCTCAGTCCCAACGACCGACTTGAAATCCGCAGCGAGCGAGCGGACCTGGTCTGGGTTTTCGACGTTGCGTCTGAAGAGAATGAGACCGCACGGCCTCTCGGCCGCAAAGAGATCCCGTTCGGCAGCCGTTAGGGCTGTCGATGCGCAGCCAGAGATGAATGCTTTGAATGCCATACTCCGGGGCTAGCCCCAGCACAGGTCGCGGTCAAGCGGTCTCTTCGTGTCCTACTGCGCCATCACCAGGCAATCGCTATGACCCTTGGACTTCAGCTGACCGCAAAGGCGGTATGCGGCGTCCTTGTCGGCCATGGGACCAACCTGCAGCCGGTACCAGGTTCCCTTGGGCCCAAGATCGGTCTTGCGAACGAGGGGCTGGTAGCTGCTGAGGAGGCTCGGGTATTTTTGCTGCGCGTCGGCGAAGTTCGCCAGCGCATCGGTCTGGCTCTTGCTGGAGCCGAGCTGAACCACATATGAGGAGGTCGCAGTAGCTGGCGCTGCAGCAGCGACCTGCTGAGGTGCGGCTGCAGGCTGCTGATTGGCGGGCAACGGCATCATGTTCGGCTGCGCCATTGCGCCATTTGCTTGGGCGATCGCACCGTTCGCTTGCGCTGCGGCGGCCGTTGCGGCAGTAGCGGCAGCCGCAGCTGCTGCGGGCGCCTCTACCGAGCCGTCGGGATTCACCACCATTGTCCTAACCTTACGGGGACCTCCCTCAGCTGCGGCTGGGCCAGCCGTTGCGACAGCAGCCGGCAAACCGGCAGTGGCTCCCGCAGGCGGCAGCGCCGGGACGGCTACATCCTCTTGCCGCGGCACCAAACGCTCGGACTCGGGCGTCGCCCCATTGGTCAGGCGGTCATAGATCAGTTTGTTCTTGTGCGGGAATTCTTTGCCACCCGGTGAATCCGGCGCGGCTTTCACAGGCGAGGCGTCTGCCGTAACCACCGGCGCGTCACCGCTGCCAATGACGCCACCGCTCTGCTTGTAGGCGTATGCGAGCGCGCCACCGAGCGCAATCGCGCCCAAAAGTGCGCTTGCTATCATTACGGCGCTCCGACCTTTGAGCGTGCCCATGACCTTGGACTTAAGGCCTGCGTCCGCGGCGGCACTTGCGTCCACGAAATCGGCATCACCGCTAGCGTCGAGAAAATCCTGCGGTGCTCCCTGCATGTTCGCGCGGGGATCAACAAGCGCAATCTCCGGCGGCTGCCCATAGTTCGGGTCAACAGTCTGCAACTGCTGGGCAGGGTTTGCTGGCGGAACATGACCGTACGGCACGCCCTGTTGCACGCCAGGTTGCGCGTACATGGTCGGGTCTTCAGCGCCTGGCATGGGCTGAGCCGCGTACGCTTCAGGTGCTTGCGCCGCGTATGCCTCGGGCTGATGCGTCGCGTATGCCTCGGGCTGCTGCGTCGCGTATGCCTCGGGCTGCTGCGTCGCGTATGCCTCAGGCTGCTGCGTCGCTGGAGACTCTTGGTGCTGCGCCGGAAATGTGCCGGGTTGCTGGGGCGCATACGCCTCAGGTTGCGGCATGATAGGCGTCTCTGACCGGAAGACGTCAGCGGCACTCGGGAGCGCGTCGAAAGCGGTCGGCGCCGATTGATAGGCCGTCGCCGCAGGCGCTGGCGCCTGTGCCGGCGCAGCGGTCGGCGCTGTTAGGTCCGGGGTGGTGAGATCGGGAAACGAGGCATCGGCCTGCGGCGTACCTGCGTCTGCAAGGGACTCCTCCACAAGGGGCGTGGCCGGCTGTTCAGGGGCAGCGGTAAGGTTCACATCGCCGAAAATCGAGTCTGGGAAACCCGGATCAGCGGCGCCGAGGTCTGGAATGTCTCCACTCGCTGGCGCCGGCTCCGGAGCCGTTGATGCTGCGTAAGCCTGAGGCTGCGTTTGAGGCTGCGGTTGAGCTGGGGGCGGTTGAACGCCCGGAAAGGCCGATGGTTGCGGAGGTTGAACCGCTGGATCGGCATAAGTCTGAGGCTGCGGGTTAAAGGCACTAGGCGTTGGCTGCGGAGCAGCGGGCTGACCGGGCGCTCCAGTTTGTGGGGCGCCGCGCGTTACCGGTGTGAAGGACGGCATCTGCGCAAATGACGGGCCGGTGTTTCCGAAAATAGACGGCTGTCCGGAATTTGGCTGACCTGGCCGGCCGGCTCCTTGAACCATAGAAGGTACCTCACTCTTTCCGGTGTTTGTCTGGTCTGTCCCCCCACGGCGGAACACCAGACTTATTTGTAGCGTTTAGCCAGCGGCAAAATCAGCTCTTGGCATAGCAATAATAGAATACAGAAAGTCCGGCAATTTAACGTCCGAACCCACCCTCTTTGGTGGATATGGTTACCACCCCCGAACCATCTCGCACACTCGGGCTCAATCAATGCAATTCGTGCACCGCGCGAACGCCGAGGATCCCCAATCCCGAGGCCAACACTTGCTGTGTGGCAACAACAAGCGCAACACGCGCACGTGTTAACTCTAGGTCGTTTTGGTGAATAAAACGTAATTGTGGCAAGTCTTTGCCTCGGTTCCATAGACCATGGAAGTCTCCAGCAAGATCGTAAAGATAAAACGCGATCCTATGCGGCTCGTGTGCTTCAGCAGCTGCCTCGACCAGACGCGGGAACTGCGCCAGACGGCGCATCAGCGCCAGCTCGCTTTCGTCTTCCAGGCGATCGAGGTCTGCCGTAGCCAGGTGTTCCCGGTCCAGCACAAGGTGCCGAAACGCTTCGGCGGCATTTCGCTGGACCGAGCTGGCTCGAGCGTGGGCATATTGGACATAGAATACGGGGTTGTCGCGTGACTGCTCCGTGACCTTGGCGAAGTCAAAATCAAGCGGGGCATCGTTTTTCCGGTAGAGCATCATAAACCGGACCGGGCCGGCCCCGACCTCATCCACAACGTCTCTCAAAGTCACGAATGTTCCGGCGCGCTTGGACATCTTCACCGGTTCTCCCGCGCGAAATAAGCGAACGAGCTGACAGATTTTGACGTCCAGCTGGGCCAGGCCGTCGGTCAGGGCCTGAAGTGCGGCGGACATCCGCTTGATATGTCCGCTGTGGTCCGCGCCCCAGACATCAATCATCGACCGAAAACCGCGTCTGAACTTGTCGTAGTGGTAGGCGATATCGGCGGCGAAGTAGGTGTAAGTCCCGTCGGCCTTGACCAAGGGCCGGTCTTGGTCGTCTCCAAATTCGGTTGACCGAAACAGAAGCTGGACCCGGTCCTCCCAGTCCTCGTCTAACTTTCCCTTGGGCGGCGGCAGACGTCCCTCATAGACCAGCCCCTTCGATTTGAGATCGGCGATCGTCTCGGCGACTTCATCCTCGCCGTCGATCATCGAGCGCTCGGAGAAGAAGACGTCGTGCCGAATGTCGAGTTGGGCCAAGTCGTTCTCAATCATGCCGAGCATCGCCTTTAACGCAGCACTCCGCACGAGCGGCAGCCATTCGGCTTCAGTCATCTCAAGGAGATCGCGACCATGGTTACTTGCTAGGTTCTGGCCTACCGGCTTCAAATAATCGCCGGGGTATAGCCCTTCGGGAATCTCGCCAATGTCTTCTCCGAGCGCTTCGCGGTAGCGCAAGAATGCTGAACGAGCGAGCACATCGACCTGTGCGCCGGCATCGTTCACATAGTACTCCCGGGTCACTTCGTGACCGGCAAAAGCCAGAAGATTGGCTAAGGCATCACCAAACACGGCGCCTCTGCAGTGCCCGACATGCATAGGGCCAGTCGGGTTCGCTGACACGTACTCAACGTTAATCGCATCGCCCTTGCCGATGGCACTTCTGCCGAACGCGTCGCCCTGCTCAAGCACCATTCGGCATACGCTGGGCCAGAAACTCTGCTTCAGCGTCAGATTGATGAAGCCAGGCCCCGCGATCTCGACAGTCTCGACGAAAGGATCAGAAGAGAGCAACGGCACAATGCGTTCCGCTAGCGCCCGCGGCGGAAGCTTCGCAGGCTTTGCAAGCACCATGGCGGCATTGGTAGCAAGATCCCCGTGACCGGCATCCTTGGGAGCTCCCAAAGAGATTCCCTGGACACTCGCGTCCTTAGGCACGACACCGTCGTGTTTCAGTTGCTGAACGGCTGCCAAAACGTGGCCGTGAAACCCAGAAAAGACGTCCATAAATTCTCCGGAAGAAGTGTGGCGAGCGCCTATCGCAAATCCGGTGTCGCGTCAAACAAACGGCGGTGTTCGGCAATGGCGTAACGATCTGTTTGCCCGGCAATGAAGTCGGCTACGTGACGGGCTGACGCGCGCGCATCTTCCCCGCGTACCGCCTCTCTCCACTCGGGCGGCAAAGCGCTCGGGTCGCGCGTGTAGCGGTCAAACAGCTCGACCACGATATCCTCTGCGCCGCCCATGATGCGCATGACCCGGGGATGGCGATAGACCCGATCGAACAAGAAACCCCGGAGCTGTATCAGTTCAGTGCTCATCGACTTCGAGAACAACACAGTTGGCCGTTTGGCGCCGCGCACCCCCTCCACGCTCTGCAATGGCAGGACCGAAATGCGCCGCTCCGTTTCGCCGACCAAATCTTTGACCATGGTCGTAATCAGGCGCCTCCTCAGTTCGTACAGACGTCGCGCGGGCTCAAGCAGTGAATAGGCACTATCCAGTTCATCAAGAAAACGCGCCGCCAACGGAATGTCGGCAAGCTCGGAAAACGAAAAACAACCTGCGCGGTAGCCGTCGTCAATGTCGTGTGCATAGTACGCGATGTCATCCGCAAGAGCAGCAATCTGGGCTTCGATCGAAGAATAGGTGTCGAGCTCGAGGTCGTGCATTGCGCAGTAGTCGAGAATCGGCTCGGGGATTGGCGCCACTTCGGCGCGTAGTGGACCGTTATGTTTGACGAGGCCTTCGAGCGTCTCCCAAGTCAGGTTGAGCCCATCGAATCCGCCGTAGGTCTGTTCGAGCTTCGTCACAACGCGCAATGACTGCGCGTTGTGGTCGAAACCGCCCGCGTCAGCGACGGCAGCATCGAGCGCACGTTCACCGGCGTGACCAAATGGGGGATGACCAAGGTCGTGGGCCAACGCAACTGCTTCGGTCAAGTCCTCGTCGACCCGAAGTGCCCGCGCAATGCTGCGCGCAATCTGAGAGACCTCCAGACTATGGGTGAGGCGAGAGCGGTAGTGATCGCCTTCATGAAAAATGAAAACTTGCGTCTTGTAATTCAAGCGGCGGAAAGCCGTCGAATGCAATATCCGGTCGCGATCGCGCGCATAGGGTCTACGGAGGGGATCGACTTCTTCGGGAAGCCATCGTCCTCGGCTCGAACGAACATCTTGGGCGTAGGGCGCAAGCGTGCCGTACGGCAGCGGATCCGAGTGTGTGCCGCTGGGTACGGCTCCGAGTTCCCGAGCGGCCCTATCTCCTGGCTTGTCGATTGACAATGGCTTTAGCCAATCCCATCATTTAACCAATAAGGATTGGCTAACCGAAGATGAGCGAACCGTCTATCACCATTAGCCCGAGCGCGGCCAAGCGCATCGTGGAACTCGTTGGCGCAGATGAAAACGCGGAATTATTCCGCGTGAGCGTCGACGGCGGCGGCTGCTCGGGGTTCCAGTATCGCTTTGAATTGATTGAGAGCGCCGCCCCGGACGACTTGCTCATAGAGCGCGACGGAGCAACGGTTGCCGTAGACCCCACCTCGATCCCGTTCATGGTGGGTTCGGAGATCGACTTTGTCGACGAGTTGATCGGCGCTCAGTTCAAGATAAGCAATCCCAACGCGACGGCTTCTTGCGGCTGCGGCACAAGCTTTTCGATCTAGCCAAGGCGTCATTCATCCGAGCATCCATCCAGTTGCCCCCAGCAGCCGGCCATGGCTATGTGGGTGCATGAGAATCGCGACGTGGAACATAAACGGCATCAAGGCCCGCCTTGAAACCGTCAAAACCTGGCTCAGATCGGCTTCTCCCGATATCGCCTGTTTTCAAGAGATCAAGAGCATCGACGAAGGTTTTCCTTCAGAAGTCTTCGAAGAGCTTGGCTACAACGTCGCCGTCCATGGCCAGAAGGGCTTCAATGGTGTCGCCCTTTTGTCGAAACTGCCCTTCGACGAGGTTGTCCGCGGTCTCCCGGGAGACCCGGACGACCTACAGGCACGCTACATGGAGGGCGTGGTGTCTGTTCCGTCTGGGGTCGTGCGGGTCGTGAATATCTACTTGCCCAATGGCAATCCGGTAGACTCCGAGAAGTACCCCTACAAGCTCTCCTGGATGGAACGACTAAAGCTCCGCGTGGAAGAGCTCATGACCTATGAGGAGCCCTTCGTCGTGGCGGGTGACTACAACGTCATCCCGACCCCAGAAGACGTCTACGACCCCAAAGCTTGGCTGAGTGACGCGCTGTTCCTGCCGGAGACGCGTGCTCGATTTCAGAGCTTACTTAATCTCGGATTGACCGATGCGTTCCGCGCCTGCCACGACGAGCCGCATCAGTTCACTTTTTGGGACTATCAAGCCGGCGCCTGGCAGAAGAACCACGGCATCAGAATAGACCATCTGCTGCTGTCGCCGCAGGCCGCTGATATGCTGGTTTCATGCGACATCGATGCTGAACCGCGTGGCTGGGAGAAGCCATCGGATCATGTGCCTGTTGTCATGGAGCTTGCGGTCTAACGCGCCGAGAAGAACGTCACGTCGTCGTGGGGGCCCGCTACTGCACCCCGCCTACACCTGCCTCGGTGCTGCCAAAGCCCACCGACAGTCCCATCTTGGGCGGCGGAGCAAGGTCCACAGGTCCAAGACGCGGCTTACTGCTCACGGACAAGGAAGGTTCCTGCGCAGCTGGGACGGCGCGGGTCGTCGTAGGCACCGTCGGAATAGTGACAGCCGCAGCTGCCTTACCTCCATCGCTCAATCGAGGCAGTAGCGCCTTGGCTTGCTCGACAGTGATGCGGTCAGCGATTGCAATCGTCCTGTCGTAGCTCTCGGAAATCCATCCTGAGTCGACGCCGTCCTTGCGAGTGTTTTGATTTGCCAACATCAGCAGCGCGAGACCTTGCGCTCGTCTCTTGCCGACGCCTTCGCCGGTCCAAAGCATCTCACCGAGCACGGCCTGAGCACCGGGATGTTGCTTGCGGGCGGCCATCGTAAGCCAGTTCGCTGCGATCGTTCGGCTCTTAACAACGCCAGTGCCTGTCAGATAGAGCCGTCCAAGGCGATACTGGGCTTCAGCGTCGCCAAAATAGGTGCCGGCATGCCGTAGGAGCCTAGAGCCGTATGCTGGATCCGCCCGCAGCGGCAATTCGGCAATGCCATCGACATAGTATTGTCCCAGCGCGCAAAAAGCCTCTCCAACGTAGCGAGCAATTGGGCTGGACGCCGGAACGTCCGCGAACTGATCAGCGATACGTTGATAGTAGCGGAACGCCTTGGAGGAGTTCTCGGGAACGGCGCCGTCTTTGGTGTAGAGGCGCGCCAGTTTCAGCTGCGCGCCGAGCACACCGTGAGCCGCTGCGTATTCCAACGCGGGAAGTGCAGAGTCTGTCTGCCCAGCATTTATTGCCGTCATGCCCTGCCGATAGGCTTCTGTAGCGGACTTGTAGGACGGCGGCGTATCAGCGCTGCCCACGCCAGCCGACGTTAGCACGATGACCGCCGCAAATGCAGCGCCGATTTGGCAGACGCTAAATATCCGCATAGCAGCTCCGTTCGGCAGCGGCGCCGGGATGGGTTACAGCACCCTCGCGCGCTGCACCAACTTGCTGCGCGTATTTCCAGATACACCCGCTTTCAAAACTGGGCGTTGGTGGCGTCCAATCCTTTGCGCGTTCAGCGAGTTCGTCCTCGTCGACCTCGAGGTCAATCCGGCCGTCAATTGCATCGAGCGTAATCATGTCGCCATCTCGCACCAGTGCAATCGGACCGCAGATCGCCGCCTCTGGTCCCACATGACCAATGCAGAAGCCGCGTGTGGCGCCAGAAAAACGGCCGTCAGTGATCAACGCAACCTTGTCGCCCATCCCCTGCCCGTAAATAGCAGCGGTGGTCGACAACATCTCACGCATACCCGGACCGCCCTTGGGGCCCTCATACCGTATGATGATGACTTCGCCTTCTTTGTACTCTCTCGCGCTCACGGCCGAAAATGCCTCTTCCTCGCTATTGAAGCAGCGCGCTGGCCCGCGGAACTTCAAGTTCTCCAAACCTGCGACCTTGACGATCGCGCCATCGGGCGCCAGCGATCCTCTGAGACCCACCACGCCACCTGTTGGCGTGATCGGGTCGTCAGCAGAACGCACAACGTCCTGGTCTTGGTTCCATTCGACCTTGGAAAGATTCTCAGCGATCGTCCGACCCGTGACGGTGACGCAGTCTCCGTGAAGGTGCCCGTGATCGAGGAGTGTCTTCATCAGCAGCGGTACACCGCCGGCTTCGAAGAGGTCCTTAGCGACATAGCGCCCACCAGGCTTCAAATCCGCGATATAGGGCGTTTTCTTGAATATCTCGGCAACATCGAACAAGTCGAATTCGATCCCGCACTCGTGCGCTATGGCCGGCAGATGCAGTGCAGCATTCGTCGATCCGCCAGATGCCGCGACCACCGCCGCCGCATTCTCCAAAGACTGCCTGGTCACTATGTCCCTTGGACGGAGATTGAGTGCGAGAAGGTCCATAATCTTCTCGCCGGCGGCCATACAAAACCGGTCTCGGATCTCGTAAGGAGCGGGCGCGCCCGCCGAATAGGGCAAAGCAAGACCAATGGCTTCGGACACAGTTGCCATTGTGTTCGCGGTGAACTGCGCGCCACAGGCCCCTGCCGAAGGGCATGCGACCTGTTCCAATTCGTCTAGATCCTCGAGCGACATATTGCCGACTGAGACCTGCCCGACGGCTTCAAACAAATCTTGAACTGTCACAGGGCGACCACGAAAAGTCCCGGGAAGAATCGAGCCGCCGTAAATAAAGATCGAGGGAACATTGAGGCGGCACATGGCCATCATCATGCCCGGCAGTGACTTATCGCAGCCGGCTAGCCCCACAAGCGCATCGTAACTGTGGCCGCGCATGGTCAGCTCGACGCTATCGGCGATAACTTCTCGGGACGGCAGCGAGGACTTCATGCCCTGGTGTCCCATCGCAATGCCGTCTGTGACTGTAATGGTGCAGAACTCGCGAGGTGTCCCTTCCTTGGCCGCGACGCCTTGCTTGACGGCTTGCGCCTGACGCATCAGCGCAATGTTGCAGGGCGCAGCCTCATTCCAACACGTGGCCACACCAACGAAAGGCTGATGAATTTGGCCGCGCGTCAGGCCCATCGCGTAATAGTAAGAGCGATGCGGAGCCCGCGAAGGCCCCTCCGTCACATGCCTACTCGGCAGGTTCGATTTGTCGAACGTCTTTGCGTCCATGTACTGACTACCAACCGACTGCGGCAGCCCCGACGGTTTTCCGTTTCGGCCTAGCGCACCGGCTAGTTGCTCCCTGGTCTGCCCCCTCTCGCATTATATTTGCGAGTGCCTAAAAAGACCGATGATCCTCTGTACTTTGTGTGATTTCACAGAGTTTTATGGCGCAAACGAGGCGTCTCGTCTTCCGTCTGTTGTATTTCAGTTACAGCTGGAGATATTCGACTTTTGGGACCAAACCAGCCACCAATGCAGGCCCGAAAACGGCCTCGCATTTCGGTGACCGCACAACTGACGGCATCTATCTAGACCAAGGGATTTGACTTTACAGAGCCGCTTCTAGCCGCTTGAGAGCCTGCGCCAGTTTGGTCGCCATGGCCTCCGCGTCTGCCTTGCGTTCGCGTTGCTCTTCGACCACGTGCTGTGGCGCGCGTGACACAAACTTGTCGTTGGCGAGCTTGGCGTCAATCTGCGTTATTTCGGCTCCGACTTTATCGATCTCACGCTTGAGCCGGTCAGCTTCGGCGTCAATGTCGATCACACCCTGAAGCGGCAGAGCGATCGTTGCCTCGTCGAGAACAATCTGGACCGAACCCGCGGGCGGCGTTTCGGCGAAGTCAATGCTTTCAATCCGGGCGAGCCTTGAAACAGTCTCGAGATGAGCGGCCACCCGTTCCCTGGTCCTATCCGTGGCCCCGGCAATTACGAGCGGTACTTTTCTTCCCGCAGGCACATTCATTTCGGCGCGAACAGATCGTACGTCCGTCACGAGCCGAATAACCCAGCCGATCTCATCGTCAGCAGCAGCATCTTGTAGCCCCTGATGCGTTGGCCACGGCGAGAGTATTAAGAGGGTCTCGCGGGGCGTTCCCTCAGGCGCACGCTTTTCCCAAAGCTCTTCGGTGACGAAAGGCATGAAAGGGTGCAGCAACTGGAGCGCCTTATCGAGGACATAGGCCGCCATGGCCCGCGTTTCGGCTTTTGCCGCCTCGTCATCGCCGACGAAAACTGGCTTTATGAGTTCGAGATACCAGTCGCAATAGATGTGCCAAATGAAGTGGTAGACGGCTCCGGCGGCTTCGTTGAAACGGAACCCTTCGAGCGCTTCCGTAACAGCAGAGACCGCCCGCTCCAGCTCGCCAGCGATCCAACGATTAAGCGTTGTTTTGGCCTCCTTGGGATCGAACCCTTCGACCGGGATACAGTCATTCATCATCGCGAAGCGAGAGGCATTCCAAAGCTTGGTCGCAAAATTGCGATACCCCTCAACACGCCCGCTGGACAGTTTGATGTCTCGCCCTTGTGCGGCCATCGCAGCCAGCGTGAAACGCAGCGCGTCAGCGCCATAGGCATCAATTAGTTCGATGGGATCGATGACGTTGCCCTTCGACTTCGACATCTTCTGACCCTTCCCATCACGGACCAGGGCGTGGATGTAGATGTCGCGGAACGGAACCTCATCCATGAAATGCAAGCCCATCATCATCATTCGCGCGATCCAGAAGAAGATGATGTCGAAGCCGGTGACTAGTACGTCGGTCGGATAGTAACGCGCAAGCTCGGGGGTCTTATCTGGCCAACCGAGTGTGGTGAACGGCCACAGCGCCGAGGAGAACCACGTGTCGAGTACGTCGTCGTCGCGCGTGAGTGTCTCTTCTTTTCCGTAGTGCGCTTTTGCCAAAGCTATGGCAGCCGACTCGTCTTCCGCAACGAAGACTTTGCCGTCGGGGCCATACCAAGCCGGGATTTGGTGCCCCCACCAGAGCTGACGCGAGATGCACCAGGGCTGGATGTTCTCCATCCAGTGGAAATACGTCGACTCCCAGTTTTTCGGCGCGAAGTTCGTCCGACCTCTACGAACGGCTTCGATGGCCGGCTTTGCGAGCGTCGCGGCGTCGACATACCACTGATCCGTCAAGTAGGGCTCGATAACCGCGCCCGACCGGTCGCCTTGCGGCACTGTGTGAAGATACGGCTCGGTCTCTTCGAGATAGCCGTTGTCCTCCATGCACTCGACGATCATGGTTCGCGCGGCAAATCTGAAGACGCCGTTCCATTCGAGGATCTTGTCTTCGAGTGCTGGCGTCATCTCAACGCCATGCATGAAGTCCGTTTCCGGCCCAATATCCAAACGCGCGTCCCTGCTCAGGACGTTGATCATTGGCAGGCCATGGCGCTTGCCCACCTCAAAGTCATTGAAATCATGCGCCGGCGTGATCTTCACAGCGCCGGAGCCCTTCTCCGGGTCCGAGTACTCGTCTGCGACGATTGGAATCCGCCTTCCGACGATGGGCAGAATGACATTCTTACCGACGAGGTGCTTGTAGCGTTCGTCGTCCGGATGAACTGCAACTGCGGTGTCACCCAACATCGTCTCTGGACGAGTGGTCGCGACGACGATGAATGTGTTGGGGTCGTCCGGATTGAAGGACACTCCTTCAAGCGGATAGCGCAGATGCCACAAGTGCCCCTTCGTTTCGACTTGCTCGACTTCAAGATCGGAGATCGCGGTTAGAAGTTGCGGATCCCAATTCACCAAGCGCTTGTCCTTGTAGATCAAGCCGGCGGTATAGAGCTCCACGAAGACCTTACGAACAGCTTTTGACAGCCCCTCGTCCATGGTGAACCGCTGGCGCGACCAGTC
>NZ_JBZMXT010000028.1:0-29240 GCF_058506495.1 Methyloceanibacter sp.
GCGTACTTCTTGATTTAGCTGGCGTGGTCTACGAGGGCGACCACGTGCTGCCTGGTGCGATCGAGGCGGTGCATGAAATCCATAGCGCAGGGCTGCCGATCCGGTTCGTCACCAATACGACGACGAAGACTCAGAAGGCGCTTCTCACCCGGCTAAAGGGACTAGGGCTAGAGATTGCAGACGAGGAACTCTTCACCCCGGGCCAAGCAGCTCGCGCTTGGCTCCAGAAGAACGAGGCATCGCCGCTTCTGCTGGTCCATCCGGACTTGGAGGAGGAATTCGCTGACATTCCAGACCGGCCAAAGCGTGCAGTGATCGTTGGGGACGCGGGCCAAGGATTCTCATTCGATAACTTGAACCGCGCTTTCCGGGCGTTGATCGAAGGCGCAGCATTCATCGCATTGGCAAAGAACCGAACCTTCATGGACAGCGACGGGAAGCTCAGCCTGGACGCAGGTGCATTTGTCGCAGCGCTCGAATACGCGACGACAAACGAGGCAACCGTGCTTGGAAAACCGTCTCCTGACTTCTTCAAAGCTGCACTCGATAGCATGGCTTGCGAGCCGGACGACGCCGTGATGATCGGTGACGATGCGGAGAGCGACGTTGCTGGCGCGCTGCGGTCCGGCGTCGCACAAGCGATCCTTGTCCGAACGGGGAAGTTCCGGGATGGAGACGACCGACGGTTCGATCCGTCCCCGACACTTGTCACGAAGAACCTCGCCGAGGCCGCCGCGTGGATACTCGACAACGCAGCGCCCTCATAGCGGCCTGCTGCCGCCGGCTTCGTGCTTCGAGGCTGGAACAAAGGGCGCCGGATCCTGCGGGTTGCGAAACGGCGCAAGAACGCTAGTGTTGCGGCGGATCCGGCGGTCGGGTGCGCTTTTTGACTGCCTTGGGGTACCTGTCACGGAAGAGTCGAATTTACGTGTGAAACAAGCCGTATAGCCCGCCCTGCGGGGTTCGCGCGGGATTTGATTGCGTGCATCTGTGATCGCGGCGTTGACTAGGCTACACGCATTGCGAGGATCGAAGGGGATCGAACTTCATGCCGAGGCGTGCCTTCTATTGCATTCTCATTGCTCTCGTCCTCGCGGGCTCCACTGCCGCCAAAGCAAGTCCCTCTCTCGTTTTCGAGCCCTACAATGGCACCGTCTTCTACGCCGAGGACCCCGATACGCTGTGGTTCCCCGCCTCGCTCACAAAGATGATGACGGCCTATGTTGCCTTTCATGCGCTTAGAAACGGCGAGGTCAAGCCGGACACGCCCGCCGTCGTCACCAAGAACGCGCTCAGTGAACCGCCGACCAAACTTGGCCTTCCCGTAGGAACCTCGATACCCCTTGAGACCGCCATCCGGGTCATCATCGTGAAGTCCGCAAACGACGTAGCCGTTATGGTTGCGGAAACTGTCGGCGGGACAGAAGAAGCCTTCATCGAACGCATGAACGAGGCAGCGAAGCGGCTAGGGATGACTAGCACGCAGTTCGCCAATCCTCATGGTCTGCCAAACGAACAGCAATACACGACCGCACGTGATCTAGCCCGCCTCGCCCGCGCACTTATCATCGAGTTCCCGGAGTATGCGGACATATTCGCGACGAAGTCGGTTTCGGTAGGGAAGCGTACTCTGCGCTCCCACAATGGCATGCTGCGGACATTCAACGGCGCGGACGGCATGAAGACCGGCTTCATCTGCCACTCCGGCTTCAACATCGTCACAAGCGCGACCCGCGATGGACGGAAGCTGGTTGCGGTTGTCCTCGGTGAAAAGTCTACCCGCGTCCGCAACGCCCGCGCGGCCCAACTCCTCGAGAACGGCTTCAAACGTTATTTCTGGAAATCATTGTTTGGCACCAGCCTGAACGGTCTGCCGCTGCCAGCTGAGCGGGACGACCGGCCTGTGTATCTCGGGAAGATCATCTGTGGTCCGAACTACGGCGCCGTCAGGCCTGAGCTAACGCCAGACCTGTTCCGGTTGGAGACGCCGATCACGCGGCTTGCCAGTTTGCCAACGCCCCCGAACCCATTCAATTAGTACCTGCGCATCGTGTCCGTACGACTTGCCCTCACGCTAACACTTGCCCTGGCATGCGCGCAGAGTTTGCTCCTGCGGCAGTCAGCCTGGGCACTTCTGGCGGAGTTTCCGGATGAGATGGCCGAAACCGTTGCCGAAGCTGCAGAGCGGTGTCGCGCCGACGGTGGCACACCCGATGTAGCTAAAGTCCTGCAGAGCGATGACCTGAACGGTGACGGCCGGCCCGACTGGGTCGCTGACTACAGCAAACTAATCTGCAAAGACGGCGGCAACCCTGCCTGTGGCGTAAACGGGTGCTTGATACAGCTCTACTACTGGGACGGCGACGATTGGGACAAGGTCTTCGAGGACTTCGTGCAGGACCACAGGTTCTCAACGAGTGGGCAGTCACGCCTGATGCACGTGAAGACCTACGGCGTACCCTGCAACCGGCCGGCAGCGGAAACCTGCAGCTACACCTACAAGCTCGAAAAAGATGCGATTACGCCTGTTCGCTAGCGTACGATATTTAGTCAGCGCCTACCGGTTGGAATTGTCGTGAAACGCGATCGCGGCCTCGACCAGGGCTTTGGCTTCGGGGGAAGCCCAGTCGGCGGGACCGACCAGACGGCCCATCTCCCGACCTTCCGGATCGATCAGCAAGGTCGTTGGCATCCCCACAGCCCTTAGTTTTGCGAAGATCTTTCCTCCTAGGTCGTAGTAGTTGGTGAGATCGGTTGCGCCCGTTTCCTCGAGGAATTGCTCAGCTTTTTCTGGACCGCCCTTGTCGATATTAAGCGCAACCACTTCGAAGCCGTCACCTCCAAGTTCCGACTGCAACGCGTTCAGCTGAGGCATCTCTTCGCGGCAGGGCACACACCACGTCGCCCAGATGTTCAGGAGCAACACCTTGCCTTTCAAATCCGCGGAAGTCATTGATGAGCCATCAGGTTTATCAAAGGTGAGATCAGGCACGACCGCGGGTTCGGGGCGAATGACAAAGGCCGTCATAGCGCCTGTGTTCAACCCGCTCAGAGGCCCTGCGCCGGTACCCGCGGCCTCACCGGTGGGGCTGCCCGCCGACGAAGATGCATCCGAACGATTGTCATAGGGGGTGGAAAGCCAATATACCGTGCCAAAGCCGGCGAGCAGCGCGACCGCAATTGCGAAGGCATATGCCGCCGGAGATGTCGTGTTCTTGCGTTTTTCGGAACCGTTCACGTCGTTCTCTTTGACCTTGAGTTCTTGGTGACTGTGAGTTTTTGGGAACTCATTCAGCTTCAGACCGGGCTACCATGACTAACACTATGTGGGGCGGCCGTTTCGCCAATAGCCCCTCCGACATCATGGAGGACATAAATGCCTCTATCGATTTCGACAAGCGACTCTGGCCGCACGACATCGAGGCTTCCAAGGCCCATGTCGCCATGCTGGAGGCGACCGGCATTCTTACGCCCGACGAGACGTCGCAAATCATCTCAGGTCTCGACAAAATCCTAACCGAGATCGAGTCCGGTGACTTCAAATTCTCGCGAGCCCTCGAGGACATTCATCTGAACGTGGAGCATCGGCTGAAAGAAATCGTCGGCCCCGTCGCCGGCAAGCTACACACCGCACGGTCGCGCAACGACCAGGTGGCGACGGACTTCAAGCTCTATGTCCGGGATGAGATCGGCCTAATCGACGCGGGACTCGCACAGCTTCAGCTGGCGCTCGCGACGCGTGCACTTGATGAGGCGGCGACTGTCATGCCGGGCTTTACCCATTTGCAAACGGCCCAGCCCGTCACATTCGGCCATCATTGCCTCGCTTACGTCGAGATGTTCGCCCGCGACCGGGGCAGGTTCCTCGACGCCGCCACGCGGCTCAACGAATGCCCGCTAGGCTCGGCCGCGCTCGCGGGCACAAGCTTTCCCATCGACCGTCAACACACGGCGAAAGCGCTCGGATTCGATCGCCCAACAGCAAACTCGCTCGACACGGTCTCGGACCGGGACTTTGCTCTTGAGACATTGGCCGCGGCGTCGATCGCGGCCATGCATCTCTCACGGCTGGCCGAGGAAATCGTGCTCTGGACATCGCCTCAGTTCGGCTTCACCCGGCTGTCGGACTCGTTTTCCACCGGCTCTTCGATCATGCCGCAAAAGCGCAACCCGGACGCGGCTGAACTTGTTCGGGCGAAGACAGGCCGCATTGCGGGCGCATTCCAGGCTCTGCTGTTGGTTATGAAGGGCCTGCCTCTGGCCTATGCAAAGGACATGCAGGAGGATAAGGAGCCCGTGTTCGACGCACTCGATGCCCTGAAACTCGGGATTGCAGCCCTTGGCGGCATGGTTTCAGACCTCGTGGTCAATGCGAAGGCTATGAAGAAGGCCGCTGGGAGTGAGTATTCGACGGCGACGGACTTAGCCGACTGGCTGGTGCAAAAACTCGACACGCCGTTTCGAGAGGCGCACCACATCACGGGGACAATCGTTGCTTTGGCAGAGGAAAAGGGCATCGAACTCAGGCGTATGCAGTTGTCCGACCTCCAAGCCGTGGAACCGAGGATTACCGATGATATCTACAACGTCCTGGACCCGGCCCGCTCGGCCAAAAGCCGGACGAGTTATGGCGGAACTGCCCCCTCAAACGTTCGGCGTGAGGCCAGACGCTGGATAAAGCGTTTGGAGAAGGACAGCGTCTCGCGATAAAAGAGGGACAGCACGGGGTTAACAGACAACCGCCAGCCACGGGGCATTGTGTCGTTGGACAGGGTTTGGACGGGGTCGGATCCTCAAAGGATGTTATGGATGGGAAGCGCTATGCGCATTCTCTTGTCATTGCTGCTTGTTCTTACCGTGGGCCTCTCGGCTTGCGGGCGTCGCGGTTCGCTTGAACGCCCAGAGGCCCGTTATCCCGAAGTTGCCGCCGATCCGTCCACCAAACAGTCTAAGGCTCCGGACCGACGCATTCCGATCCTTGATGACATTATTCATTAGCTAGGCCCGAATTATCCGGCCCCAGACAACCACGTCCTATGCACCATTTCGCCTACCGGCGCGGCGCATCCGAAGCCAACGTGCTTCACGCTGAAGACGTCGATCTGTGCGCATTAGCTGCGGAAGTCGGCACGCCATTCTATTGCTACTCCACGGCCACGTTCGAACGGCACATTGCGGTGTTCGCGGACGCGTTCGCCGCGCGGCCCGACACGCTCGTCTGCTACGCGATCAAGGCTAACTCCAATCTCGGCGTACTGGCCACGCTCGCCAAGCAAGGGGCCGGAATGGACGTGGTTTCCGAAGGCGAGCTGCGTCGCGCACTGGCTGTCGGCGTCCCCGGAGAACGCGTGGTCTTTTCTGGCGTGGGCAAGACAAGAAACGAAATGGCATTCGCCCTCAACGCCGGCATTTACGCGTTCAACGTCGAGTCGGAACCCGAGTTAGAGGCTCTAAGCCAAGTCGCCGACGCGATGGGAAAGACCGCGCGGATCGCCTTTCGCGTCAACCCAGATGTCGACGCGGGGACGCACCACAAGATCTCGACGGGAAAGGCTGAGAATAAGTTCGGCGTACCCTTCGATGAGGCCCCCGCGCTTTACAAACGGGCAAGCCAGCTCCCCGGTATCGAACCAGCGGGGATTCACATGCATATCGGCAGTCAGATCATTGATTTGGCGCCCTTCGCGAACGCCTTCGCGCTCCTCAAGGAGTTGGTCTCGGCGTTGCGCGCGAATGGTTTCGGTATCGAATTCGTCAATTTGGGAGGGGGGCTCGGAATCCCTTACCGGACGGACGAACCAGACCCGCCGCTGCCGCTAGACTACGCGCGTCTCGTCAACGACACCATGGGAGACCTCGACGTACGGCTGCTCTTCGAGCCGGGGCGCATGATTGCCGGAAACGCGGGAATTCTCGTGGCTCGAGTTCTCTATGTGAAAATCGCGCCGGAGAAAATTTTCACCATTACCGATGCGGGCATGAACGATCTGATCCGGCCAACGCTTTACGACGCGTATCATCGTATCCAGCCGGTAGTAGAACCAAAGCCAAGCGGCAACACGGTTGTGACCGACGTCGTGGGGCCCGTCTGTGAGACCGGCGACTACTTGGCCCTCGCACGGCGCCTACCCGAACTGAACACAGGCGACCTGATCGCTGTAATGACCGCGGGCGCTTACGGTGCCGTACAGGCCTCTCAGTACAACAGCCGCCTGTTAGTGCCTGAAGTTCTTGTTTCTGGTGCCAATTATTGCATTACCCGCCCACGGACCAGCTATGAGGAGATGCTCTCCGCAGAGCGTTTGCCAAGCTGGCTTTGACGGGCCTTACCCTCGCGACGCCCCGATTCTGCCGGTTTCCGCGCGGAATGTTACCGGGTTGTAATTCTGGGCCACACGCCCCTCTGTGCTAACACTGCGAACCATGACGCGATCCTCCCCCTCGAAAGATGCCGGAAAACCCAAGACCGCGCCGGACACGCTGACGCGCCGGTTTGAGCGCCGCGTACGTCTAAGTTGGGTCGCCTTGCTTGCCGAACGCGTATTCGAGTCGCTTCTTTGGCCTTTCGTCGTGGTCTGTGCGTTTCTCGTCTTCTCGCTTTTGGGCGGATGGGGCTGGCTGTCGCCAATCGCTCACCAGGCCCTCCTGGGTCTGTTTCTCATTGCTCTTGTGGTCGCGCTGGTGCCGGTATGGCGTATCGATGTGCCAGACCGAGCCGAGGCCCTTCGCCGCCTCGAGCGCGACTCAGGAATCCAACACCGGCCGGCCTCGTCCTATGAGGACACCCTGGAGGCAGAGCCCGGCACGGCACCCGCCCAGCTTTGGACCCTCCATAGAAAGCGACTAGCAAGACTCGTGGCGCGACTTAAGCCTTCCTGGCCGAAGCCACGGTCGGATCGCGACGACCCCTACGCGATCCGTGCGGCTCTCGTTCTTGCGCTTGTGGTCTCATTTTTTGCTGCCGGGGGAGACGCGGGCTCCCGCATTAAGGCGGCGTTCCTGCCAGCCGCCACCGCCTCGACACAGGTGGTGCGCCTCGATGCGTGGATTACGCCGCCGGTTTACACGGGCATGGCGCCTGTGGTTCTCGCGGACGGGACAGAAAAAGTCGGTCCGGGTGCGGAGACCTTCCGTGCCTTGTCGGTACCTGTCCGGAGTCAGCTTATAGTCCGCGCTCATGCGCCAGACGGAGACCGCGTAACTCTCACGCTCTCTGACGAGAACGGAGAGACCCGATCAGTCGAACCAAAAGATGGGTCGGCAGCGGGCCTCATGGAATTTAATGCCGGACTCATCAACCCTGTAACTGCGGATCTGCGTATCGGCGGAGCCACGGTCGCCCAGTGGCATTTCGCGATGATTGAAGATGCCGCGCCGCAAATCAGCCTCCGCGAAGCGCCAGCGGCCCTGCCGCGCGGTGCGCTGCGGCTCGAGTACAGCGCGCTTGATGATTACGGTGTCGCCAGCGCCGAAGCTCGTTTCTCGCTGGCCGAAGACGATACGACGGACCTTCCCGAAGATATCGCTATCGAAGAGGAAATGGACCTGGCTGAGGTCGAGCCGCTTTTCGCACCTCCCAAGATCGCGCTTCAGCTGCCGCGCACAAACGCTAAGAAGCTCGATGGTCGGGCCAGCCAAGACCTGACATCGCATCCTTGGGCAGGGCTCAAGGTTATGATGACCCTCACTGCACGCGACCAGGCCGATCAGCTGGGAACGAGCGAGCCATATCCCCTGATCCTGCCGACGCGCAACTTTACGAAACCACTGGCAAGGGCGGTGATTGAGCAGCGCCGGACTCTTGTTCTCGATCCAGAAGAGACCCCGCTCGTTGCCCGTGCGTTGGACGCGCTGACGATGGGTGGGGAAAAAGCGACGGACGATACGTTTGTCTATTTGTCGCTGCGTAACACCTATTGGCGCCTCCAAAACGATCGCTCGCGCGAGTCGGTAAAGACCGTGGTCGATCAACTTTGGGCAACGGCCTTGCGTATCGAGGAAGGTGATCTGCCGGCGGCCGAGCGAGATCTTCGAGCAGCCCAAAACGCACTCATGCAGGCGCTACGCGACAATGCACCCTCGGAGGAAATCAAAGAGCGCATCGAAGAGTTGCGCAAGGCTCTGTCTAAGTACCTGCAGGCCATGGCCGCGCAGCAGAAAGATCAGACCGACATAGCTGGCCAGCCGCAACAGAATCAGGATGACACTGTTTCCGACCAGGACCTGGACAAAATGCTCGAGAGCATCAAGGACCTCGCTGAGGCGGGGTCGAAGGAAATGGCCGAACAGATGCTGTCCGAGCTGAACGACATTCTCGATCGGCTACAGGCCGATAACGCTCCTCGGAGCGAACAACAACAAAAGGCTCAAGAGATGATGCGGGACCTCGACGAGGTAGCCGCAGATCAGCAGGAGCTTCTCGACGATACGTTCTCTGAAAAGCGCAAGCAGCGGCAGGGACAAGGTCAGGGGCGCAACCAAAACCAGCAGTTTGACGTCACGCCGCCCGGATCGCCGATGGGCTTCGGCAATGCCACGTCGCCCCTCACGGACCAGATGCCCCAGGGAGGCCAATCCGGCGCACGTGCGCAGGGGCAATCCGGCCGTCAGGGCGATGCGCCAGGTGGAGGCCAAGAGCAGTTCGGCCAACAGCAACAGCAAGGCTCGCAAGGCAGTCTCCAGGAGCGACAAAAGGCTCTGCGCGAAAAACTCCAGCAGTTGATCGAGCGGATGCGCCAAGCCGGCGGCGAAGCGCCCGAGCAATTCGAAGGCGCGCGCGAAGCGATGGAAGAGGCCGAGCAAGCTATCGGAGAAGAGAACTACGATCGCGCTGCGCAAAACCAAACGCTTGCCCTGGACCGGATGCGCGAAGGCACTGAGTCTATGGCACAGCAAATGACGGCTCAGGGCGAGATGGAGGGCGGACAAGGTCCAGGTTCCAACGGCCGCGATCCGCTGGGCCGTCCAGACCGTTCAAACCGTCCGGACCTCGGACTATCAGTACAGGTCCCTGACGAAATCGATATTCAGAAGGCTCGCGAAGTTCTAGACGAGTTGCGCCGACGGATTGGCGACCCAAGCCGGCCAACCATTGAACTCGACTACCTCGAACGGCTAATCAGGTCCTTCTAGTCTCAAAGCATTTTTTTGACGCCCCCGTCAGAAAAGTGCCATCCCTTACCTCTTATGACTGGTCAGCATTTCTCTCGCTCCGGAAGACGGCCCGCCCATGCTGCAATCAATACTCAGTGCGCTCGCAAAACCCTTTGTCTGGCTGGGCGGCGTCTTTAGCCGGCTCGGTCTTATCCTAAAGATAGTGATTGGCACGATACTGATCATTTTGGTGCCCCTCTACGGGTATTTTCTTTGGAGCACGCAAGTCTGGCACAACTTCAACCCCGACTACGCGGACGCTTACGAGGTCGCTACGAAGACCTCAGGGGACGTCCCTGAGCCTAGCGGCGGCATTGTCAGCGACGATCCAGCCAAGACTGGTACGCAGGATAAAAGCGACGCCACGGAGGCTTGTAGGCGTTCGATGATTGTCGATGCCGCCAGCGGCTTGGTGAACTTCAATGTCAACGACAACGCCTGGATTTCTTCGATGTTGCTCTACAAGTTGGGGCTCTTCGGCATTCCCTGGGACGCAACGCCGTTCTTCGACAACAAGGCTGTGTTTCAGCGCGGAATACACCAGGCTGTGCAGCGAACGGCCGTGGAACTGGTCGACTCACTTGGCCGAGTGAGAGGCACTTCTGAGGCCGACAAGGACTTGCAGACCGCGCGCAGTGACCTTCAGTACAACGAGTATTACTGGTACTGGTCCTTTAGCCCCTTCGGCCCCAAGACCCCATCGCCTGCAGTCTACCGCACAGCGCGAAAGAACCTTCAGAAGTTCAACGACCGGCTCGAGAGCTGCGAAGCGCTGTTCGATGCGCGCGCCGACAACCTACTCGCTTTCTTGGACCGCATCGCGAAGGATATCGGCGGGACATCTGCCGTGCTCAGGGAGCGCTCGGAGAATTACAGCAGCGGCTGGTTCGACACCCGTGCGGACGACCGGTTCTGGTTCGCCTACGGCCAGCTCTATGCTTATTACGGTATTCTCACCGCGGCTCGGGCCGATTTCGAGGACGTCATCAAGCAGCGTCGACTCGAAGCAATCTGGGACGAGTTGGAGGATCAGCTCCGCGCCTCGCTCAACATCACGCCGTTCGTTATTTCGAATGGTGCCGAGGCTGGTTGGTTCATGCCGTCGCATCTTGCAACGCTCGGCTTCTACATCCTGCGCGTCCGTTCCAACCTCGTTGAGATCCGCACGATCCTCGACCGCTAGCCGCCCGCGTCGATGATCCCAATGTACGGCAGTTCGCGATAGCGGTTTCCGAGATCCATGCCGTAGCCCACTACAAATTGGTCGGGGCACTCAAAGCCTGCAAAGTCAGCGGCAACGACTTCTGTGCGCCTGGCCTTTTTGTCGAGAAGGACGCAGCTCAGCACTGTACGTGCGCCCTTGCGACGCAATCGCTCTTTTGCAAACAGAAGCGTACGACCGGAATCGAGGATGTCGTCTACAATGACAACATCGCGGCCCTCGACATCCGACTCCACGTCACGCAGAATTTCGACCGGACCGCCAGAGGTTTCGTTGCGATAGCTCGCCAGGAAAATGAAATCTATTTCAGGTTTCAGTCCTTGCGCGTGGAGGGCTCGCACCAGATCGGCAACGAAAATGAAGCTTCCTTTCAGGACCGCAACAATCAGCAGTGCGCGAAGATCGCATGCAGCAATGCTGCGTGCCAGCGCATCGACGCGCGCCGCGATTACGTCTGTACTGTAGAGCGTCGCGATCGAGTGTGACGCGGGCGGTTCCGCCATGCCAAACCTGCCCTGTCTGGCCTGGCCGAGTTCAGCGTTGCCGAACGAACTCTAGCCTGCCTTTGCAAACCGCACTTTCAGGCTACGGACATTACTTGGCGGTGCCGGGATCTGTTTCAAGAATGGTGCGTCCTCGTCGGGGCCGAGCTCGGCAGCGCCAACTTCGGTTGTCCATTCCGAGATCTCCTCACCGTTCTCATCGCGAAGCACGATGATTACGGTCGGCACGCTCATGGCCGCGGAGCCGGTATTGCGGACGCTCCCCTGAACCTCAAGAACATTCTGGCCGCTTGCATTCGTCCAGCCGTAGCGGACACCCTCGAACTGTAGCCCTTGTGCACCGGCTTGCATCCCGAGCGCAGAGTAAAGATGAGAGGCGCCGGGGAGAATGGAGACGGTCGTCTGAGGTGCGAGGAAGAATAAGCCAAGCACGCCAAGGACGATCACGCCGAGGATACCCCAGCCGATTGCAACAACTGGTGGCTTCTTCTTTTGCGTCTCGGCGCTCGCCGTGGCGAGGGACTCGCCGAAGGCTTCAGCCGCCAAATTCGCGTCTGCCGCTGCGGGACTGTCATCGATCCCTGGGAAAGCTGCGTCGAACGACGCATCCGCCTCGGCCGATGACGAACCGGGAGCACCCTGGTCCTGCGGCGGCGCCATTCCGGGCGGTGGCGGCATCTCTGGGGCGGGCGCCTCACTTGCCGGCTTGCTCTTGCCCATCAGCTTGCCAAAGAGGCCACCCTTTGTTGCCGCTTCTGGTTCGGGCGGTGACGGCGGCGCGGCAGGTCCTGCCTCGCCGACCGGCGGAAATCCTGCAGGGGCCGCTGCGCCTGGCGGCACCTGTGGCGGCATCTCTGGCGGCGGCGCAGCCTGAGGCGGGGCTTGCGGGGGTACAGCAATGCCGGGCGGCGGAGCCGATGACGGCGGCGTTGGAGCGGCCGCCGGCGTTGGAGTTGGTGTGGCAGCCGGTTGCGGCGGAACGGGCGCCGCCGGCGTTGGAGGAGCGGCTGCCGGCTGAGGAGCGGCTGCCGGTTTAGGCGCGGGAGCCGGCTGCGGCGGCACCGCCTCAGCTTCGGCCGGTTGCGCCTGCCAGACGTGACCACATTTCGCGCAGCGGACTTTGCGGCCCTCAGGCGGGAAGGCCGCCTTGATTTGGTATCGCGTTCCGCACGCCGGACAAATTATCAGTGTCGCCATTTTGATTGCCGCAATCGCCCACTACACCATGAATATGCGGGACGCCCCATTCGGTTACCCTATAACATTGATACAGGACGGAGAGTTCAGCATAAAGTGTCAGTATTCTGCAATGTTAAGAGACGCAAGGAAGTCGGTTGATCCGCTTTGACAATGTCGGACTGCGCTATGGCTCCGGACCGGAAATCTTGCGCGATGTCACCTTTCACGTTCACCCAGGCTCCTTTCACTTCCTGACGGGACCTTCTGGTGCCGGGAAAACCTCGCTTTTGCGGCTTCTGTTCATGTCGATTCGTCCTAGTAGAGGCTTAATCTTCGTTTTTGGTGAGAATCTCGCCGATCTGCCGCCTGCTGGTCGGGCTGCTCTCCGGCGCCGAATCGGGATTGTTTTTCAAGACTTTAGACTCTTGGATCATTTGACAACTTGGGAGAACGTCGCGTTGCCGCTGCGCGTCATGGGCAAGCACGAGAGCTATTATGCCGATGACGTAACCGATCTGCTGCGCTGGGTTGGGCTCGGGGATCGTATCCACGCCTATCCAGAAACGTTATCTGGCGGTGAGAAACAGCGTGCGGCGATCGCTCGGGCCGTGATCGGGCGTCCTGAACTACTTCTCGCGGATGAGCCGACGGGCAATGTGGATCCGGCCATCGGCAACCGATTGCTGCGTCTGTTCGTTGAACTAAATCGCTTGGGAACATCAGTGATCATTGCAACCCACGACTACGGTCTTATGGACCAGCTCGACGCGCCAAGGCTTATGCTGCAAAAAGGCCGCCTTCAGGTCGCAGCACCTCAGCTCACTGCGCAGTAGAGTAGGTGAGAGAGACGTGACCCTACTCAGCGACTTGAAGGGCTATCCCTGGACAAGCCTGCTCGCGGGTATTCTTCCGTCCCGCCTTGCGGCGCGGCTGCCGCAGCGCTTTCAGGCCCCTTCCTCTCAAATCGTTCCACCGGCTTCCGTAGCGGGCCGGGCACTTACAGTCGTGATCGCCATTATGACTTTCTTGGCCTGTTTGACAGCAGGCGGAGTCTATATGGTGCATCAATCCGCGAGCGCTTGGGTGGACGACATCGCAAGTGAGGTCACTATCGAGCTCAATCCGCTGGAGACGACGGATATCGAAAAAAAGATGACGTTGGTGTCACTCTTTCTGGCGAAACAGCCGGGCGTGGCCCGCGTGAAGCCGATGAGCGCAGACGAGTCGGCCAAGTTGCTCGAACCCTGGATCGGCTCAACCGCCGCGCTTTCCGCACTGCCCGTTCCGCGCCTCATCGCCGTCGAGATCGACCGTTCAGACCCGCCGGATATCCGCGCTATCCAAAAGGCGCTCGGCGAGAATTTTGAAGGTGTGACACTAGACGACCACAGACGCTGGCAGTCGGAGATCAGACTCATTACGCGATCTACTGCGCTGGGTGGCATCGCGATCTTGGGGCTTGTGGCCGCCGCGACCATCGCAGTCATAGTGTCAGCAACGCGAAGCGCCATGGCAACAAATCGCGAGATAATCGAAGTGCTCCACTTCGTTGGCGCCAACGACCGCTTTATCTCCAGCGAGTTCGAACGGCATTTTTTGGGCCTCGGGGTCCGAGCCGGGTTGGTTGGCGCGATTGCGGCGGCGATCGCGTTTCTGCTTTTACCGCTGCTCGTTAGTTTGCTCGGTGGCGGTGCCGTTACCGAAGCGGAAACCCGTCGTCTGCTAGGAAGCGGCGAGCTCGATGCCGGCGGCTACTTTCTGCTTGTGTTGATAGTCCTGGTCATCGCGGCGCTGTGCATGGTTACGTCGCGGCTTGGGGTCTTCCGCATCCTCAAGACCTATGCTTGAACGCTGGTGAGCGGGGCATGGCCGATCGGCGTTCACCGGTCTAGGCAGTCTCAATTCTGCGCGGCTCATCGCCGTGTTCGGGGTATTTTTTGAACGAGAGCATCAACATTGACGGAAACGACGGCAAGCCGCGTACGGAGCACTTCTATCGCTTCCGCGGCCCCATTGGCTTCGTCCGACTCATCTTTGATAGTTCCATTCTGCTTTTGGTCATGTTGATTATTGGCTTCATCGTCTTCGCCAACGGACTGGCTCGCGAGCTAAAGGAACCAGCCCATGCCTCGGACGGTATAACCGTCTTGACGGGTGGCGTCTCCCGAATCGACGACGCCATGAGGCTGATGGCTCGGAAACAGGCCCGGCGCACCCTCATTACGGGCGTCCATCATCAAACCACTGTTGAACAGTTGAAAGACCTTACGCCGGACGGCGCGCAGTATTTCGACTGCTGCGTGGATATCGACAAGGAGGCGCTCAATACGATCGACAACGCCCGGGAAACCGCTCGCTGGGTCCGCGAGAATGGCTATGGCTCTTTGATCGTCGTCACGTCCAATTATCACATGCCGCGGGCGCTGGCTGAACTGGAGCGCGCGATGCCAAGCATCACCCTTGTCCCCTACCCCGTTGTGGCCAACAACGTTGAGGTCGCGCGCTGGTGGGAGTTCCCCGGGACGACAAAGCTGCTCTTGTCGGAGTACTTGAAGTATTTGCCAGCTCTTGGCAGGCTTTGGGCGACCAACCTCGCGCGGTTTGCGCTGCCGGGAAAGTTTGGACCGCCAGCGGACGAACTCGAGCCCCAATAAACCGATGGTGCGCTCGATCGTTTTCGGGATTCTGTTCTATATCACGACGGCCTTGTTCGTCGTTTTTGGATTTCCGTTCTTCTTCACGCCTCGCAGCTGGTCCATGGCGGCCCTGAAGGTCCATGCCCGGACCGAGCTTTGGCTTTTGAAGCATATCGTCGGCCTGGACTTCGAGGTGCGGGGCTTGGAGAGGCTGCCGGAACCGCCGTTTCTTGTCGCATCGAAGCATCAATCCGCTTGGGAGACATTCGCGCTCATCCCCCTATTTCGCGACCCGGCGTTCTTGATGAAGCGGGAACTGTTTTGGATTCCCATACATGGCTGGTTTTCGCACAAATTCGGGATGATCCCGGTTGATCGGGATAAGGGGCCGGCTGCGTTGCGCAACATGCTCCACCACGCCAAGGACCGCATCGCGAAGGGACGGGAAATCATAATCTTTCCCGAAGGTACCCGTCGTCCGCCAGGCGCCCCGCCCGCCTACAAAACCGGGATTGTGCTACTCTACAATGCCTTGGACGTACCATGCGTCCCCGTCGCCTTGAACTCGGGGATGTTTTGGCCCCGCCGCACTTGGCGAAGAAAACCGGGAACAATCATTGTGGAGGTGCTGGATCCCATTCAGCCAGGGCTCCCAAAGGCCGAGTTCATGCGCCGTCTGCAGGTTGCCGTTGAGGGCGCTTCAGACCGGCTAATGGCCGAGGCGGCCGCGAACGAAGAAACCCATTAACCCCCTGTTAACACTTGAAGACTTGACGCCAGGGCTAGCAAAGTTCATATTTTGTTCCACGCCGTGAAATCGGGCGACAGAGAGCTTGAATTTGCCGTCGCTGAACCCATTTCAATGAGTAGCTTCAAGGTTAACGGGTCCAATTCTTTATGTGGTTGAGTCCTTCAGACGCTTCAGAGATTGCACCCTCCGACAATCAGACCATCGGTCCGTCGGAGGAGCCGGCGCTCGTATGCGCCGAGGCGGCCTTCGATCAGGCCTTTCATTATTGGCGCGGCGCGTCGGGACGGCGGTATCTTCACAGCGTCTATTCCCTAGTGGGTTGCCCTGCTTTGCCCCAAGCAAACTTCATCTTGGTCCGCCGCCACGAGGACGGGTCACGCGAAGCGCTCTGTTTTGGAAATACTCGCGACGATGCAATGTCGCTAAATTTGGCTCGCTTGCGCCATGAAGGGGCGAAGATCGGCGCAAATGAAGTGCATATTCACCTTCTCGCGGACACGGCCGAGGCGCGAAAATTTGTCGAGTCAGATCTGACGGCCGCGCACACACGCCAGCCGGAAGCCTCTGAGGCTGCGTGATCCGCAGCGATCTACGCCGCTAAGAACGGGGCAACCGTCAGTACTGTCGTTACTGGTAGCGCGTGTCCAAGTTAAGTGCGCGACAACTTCTCAAGCCGTTCCTGCATTGCTTGAAGCTCAGCCTTGAGCGTATCGATATCGTCATCGCTGGCTTCAGCTGCCGGCTTCTCGATGCTCCTGGGCGAGTCTTCGCTCACCTGAGAAGCACCTGAATCTGCACCAAACGGCGTGAACATGCCGAGCGTCTTTTCAAATGTCTCGAAATTCTTGCGCACCTGCTCCTGCACCGCATCGAACGCCGCCGTTCCGAACGTATCGGCAAAACGACGCCGGTACTGTTCCTGCTGTTTGGTCAGGGAGTCGAGGCTGAATTCGAGATAGGAAGGAACGAGCATCTGCATGCCATCGCCGTAGAAGCGGATCAGCTGCCGCAAAAAGCCGATCGGCAAGAGATTGGTGCCACGGCTTTCCTGCTCAACGATAATCTGGGTCAGCACGGCATGGGTTAAGTCTTCGCCGGTTTTTGCGTCGTAAACGACGAAATCGCGCTCCGCGCGCACCATCTCGGCGAGATCTTCCAACGTCACATAAGTGCTTGTGTCGGTGTTGTAGAGCCTCCGGTTGGCGTATTTTTTAATGATGACCGGACGGCTATCCTGGTTCGCATCCTTTGCCACGTGTGGTTTCTCCCATACCCCAAGAAACGCAGGGAATCCCCGCGCAAGCGGCTCTAAGCGCCTATCGGCAGCTGACGCTATGTCGCACGTGCGAAAATAATTACCACGTTAAGCGCATCGCACACCAGACACTTTGCAAGAAGCCTTGATTGGATGGGCTTGTTTGTCTTTCCAGCCGAGGTGCACTGCGGTATGACCGAGGACGAGTTGCAGTCGGGAGGACAGAATGAAAAACGCAGATATTGTGATTGTCAGCGCGGCGCGGACACCCGTTGGATCCTTTGGCGGGTCCCTTGCCGGCGTTCCGGCCCATACACTGGGCGAGACAGCCATTCGAGCCGCCCTTGAGCGCGCCGACGTGGATGCGAATGACGTCGACGAAGTGATTATGGGGCAGGTGCTCACGGCCGGCCAAGGTCAGAACCCGGCCCGCCAGGCGGCCATGGCGGCTGGCGTTCCAAAAGAGGCCACGGCCTGGGGTGTCAACCAAGTCTGCGGTTCGGGCCTCCGCTCGGTGGCACTGGGTGCACAGCAGATCGCGCTCGGCGATGCCGACATCGTGGTTGCGGGCGGTCAGGAGAACATGAGCATGTCTCCGCACGTCGCGAACCTGCGGAACGGGCATAAGATGGGCGACGTCAAGTTCATCGACTCCATGATCAAGGACGGCCTCTGGGAAGCCTTCAACGGGTACCACATGGGTAATACTGCGGAGAACGTCGCCAAGCAGTGGCAGCTGACCCGCGACGAACAGGACACCTTCGCGGTCGCCTCTCAGAACAAGGCGGAAGCAGCTAAGAAGGGCGGCAAGTTCAAGGACGAAATTGCACCCGTAACCATCAAGACCCGCAAGGGCGAGGTGGTCGTGGACGAGGACGAGTACATCCGCGAAGGGGCCACCGTCGAGGGCGTCGGCAAATTGCGCCCCGCCTTCGACAAGGAAGGTACCGTGACCGCGGGCAACGCGTCGGGCATCAATGACGGTGCGGCCGCCGTCGTTCTAATGACCGCGGACGAGGCCAAGAAGCGCGGTCTCACGCCGCTGGCCCGGGTGGCCTCCTGGGCCGTCGCCGGCGTAGATCCGACGATCATGGGCACGGGACCCATTCCCGCCTCCCGCAAAGCTCTGGAAAAGGCCGGCTGGAAGGTCGCCGATCTCGACTTGGTGGAAGCCAACGAGGCCTTCGCAGCGCAAGCACTCGCCGTGAACAAAGACATGGGCTGGGACACCGAAAAGGTGAACGTGAACGGCGGCGCTATCGCCATCGGCCATCCGATCGGCGCGTCAGGCGCCAGGGTTCTCGTCACGCTGCTTCATGAGATGCAGAAGGCTGACGCAAAGAAAGGCCTGGCCACGCTATGCATCGGCGGTGGCATGGGCGTCGCTATGTGCCTTGAGCGCGACTAAGTCGACGCACTTGAAGCGAGAGAAAAATTCGTGTGGGGTGGCCTAGGCTGCCCCACATTCGGATTGGCGGTTAAAGAGACAAGCGTGGAAGCGCACTAAGGGAGGATGCTATGGGAAGGGTGGCACTTGTCACTGGTGGTACACGCGGCATAGGCGCCGCGTGCAGTAAGGCACTCAAGGACGCCGGCTATAACGTCGCCGCCAGTTACGCCGGCAACGACGACGCCGCGAACGCCTTTAAAGCTGAAACGGGAATTTCGGTTTTCAAGTGGGACGTTGGTGACTACGCGGCCTGCGAGAAGGGCGTTGCCGCCGTGGAAGCCGAAGTCGGTCCGGTTGAGGTGCTGGTCAACAATGCCGGTATCTCTCGTGATGCCATGCTGAACAAAATGACCGCTGAGCAGTGGTCGGAAGTTATGCGCACTAATCTGGACTCCGTCTTCAACGTGACGCGCCAGGTCATTAACGGCATGCGCGACCGCAAATTCGGTCGCATCATCTCGATCTCCTCGATTAACGGCCAGCAGGGCATGCTCGGGCTCTCCAACTACTGCGCTGCCAAGGCCGGCATGATCGGCTTCACCCGCGCTGTTGCCTTGGAAGGCGCACGCAAGGGCATCACCGCCAACGCCATTGCGCCAGGTTATGTAGCGACGGAGCTCCTGAAGGGCGTGTCAGAGAAAGTCATGGAAGCCATCGTGGGCCAGATCCCAGTGGGCCGTCTCGGCGAAGCTGAGGAAGTGGCCCGCTGTGTTGTCTTTTTGGCTGCCGACGAAGCGGGCTGGATCACCGGCTCGACGATCAGCGTCAATGGCGGTCAGCTGGCTGACTGAGCTCGTTGTGCGACAAGCGATACCGCGACGAAACTTGCGCCTCTCAAGTGCTCGATGAGCCTTCGGGCTCCCAGCCTTGGGGGGCGAGTTCGAATCTGTCGAACAAGAATCCCGGTGCGACAGTGCAACCGACCAGCGTCCACGCGCCCAGTGTTTGCGCGCTTTGCCACGCGTTGGCCGGAACGAAAGCCTGAGGATGTTCCCCGGAGAATAAATCCGCGCCAAGTGTGAATGTCTTGATCGAGCTGTTCTCGTCGGCAACCTTCAGCAGCAGTGGCGCCCCCCGGTACCAATGCCAAGTCTCAGCCGCGTCGACACGATGCCAATGAGACACCTCACCCTCCGTCAGTAGAAACAGGATTGCCGTTGAATGAGAGCGGCCATCAACGCCGCGCTCGTCTCGGAACGTTTCCCTGTACCACCCGCCCTCCGGGTGACGCTCCAGACCGAGATGGGTGATGACCTCCTCGGCGCTCGGCATCGGCCCGCTTGAAGTATCGGTCACTAGAAGCGGTCCTTCCGCCGTCGGACCTCTGCAAAGACGGCTTCAGGCGACTGTCCTTCCACACCAAGTCGGGCCTGGATTGCGGGGCTAGCTGCACGCAGGAACGGGTTCGTGGCTAGCTCCTGCCCGATCGTGGTGGGCAATGACGGGTGGCCCTTCGCATCGTTGGCCGCAACTTCTCTAGCCCGGGCCTGCAAGGCCTCATTCTCCGGCTCGACGGTCAGCGCGAACCGGCAATTGGCGCCCGTGTACTCGTGGCCGCAAAACACGTTGGTCTCGGGCGGCAACGCCGCCAACTTCGACAGGGAACGCCACATCGTCGTCGCGTCGCCTTCGAGGAGTTTGCCGCAGCCCACGGAAAACAGCGTGTCGCCCACGAAGACGACGCCTTGTTCCGGAAAATAGTAGCTCACGTGACCGCGTGTATGACCCGCCGTATCGATGACCGTGGCCTTGGCGCGCCCAACGGAGACGGTGTCGCCCTCCCCCACTTCTTCGTCGAGCCCCTGAATGAGGCCAGCTTCCCGGGCGGGCCCAAAAACCGTGCAGCCATATTTGTTCTTCAGCGCCGCTATACCGGCCGTGTGGTCGGCATGATGATGGGTGACAAGGATTTCCGACAGCCGCCAGCCTTTCTCGGCGAGTGCCGCCGCAATCGGACCAGCCTCTGGTGCATCGATAGCAGCGGTCGCGCCCGTATCAGGATCATGAATTAGAACTCCGTAATTGTCGGCGCGTGTGGGAAACTGAAATATCTCAAGTTCGGCCATTTGGTTCTCTGAATTACAGTATGGAGGGTGCGGTTTTGTCTTACTCTGGACCCTACTCCGCTCCTCTGACGATTGAAACCGGCCCTCGCGCGAACCAACTGTAGACGCGCCAAGGGTAGACTAACGCCATGCATCTGGACGCGATTGACCTTCGAAACTTCTACGCTCGTCGGATCGGGCTAATGGTCCGCCGTCTCTTACGCCCGCGTTTTCGAGCTTTCTGGCCGGACGTGAACGGTATGCGCGTTTTCGGCCTCGGTTATGCTACGCCGTATCTCGCAGAGTTCCGCAAGCAAGCTCTTTGCATTGGCGCGCTCGCGCCTGAGCGCCTCGGCGTCTTGCCGTGGCCAGAACGAACGTCCTCGCAAACAGCCTTGGTGGATGAGACCGAACTGCCGTTGGATGATGAAAGCGCCGACCGCATTCTACTCGTGCATATGCTCGAATGGTCGGAGCATCCCCACGCACTTCTTCGAGAGATTTGGCGCGTTCTCGCTCCCAACGGCCGCATCGTGGTGGCGGTCCCAAATCGAAGAGGGCTTTGGGCCCGCATGGATTCCACCCCGTTCGGCTATGGCAGCCCGTTCAGCCGCAGTCAGCTCACACAGCTGTTGAAGGATGCGATGTTCCAGCCTGAGAGCTGGCACTACGTGTTGAACTTGCCGCCATTCGACTGGCGCATACTTACCCGATGGCCTGATTTCTGGGAGCGGCTTGGCGATATTCTCTGGCCGGCGTTCTCAGGCGTAATCCTCGTGGAGGCCACGAAGCAGGTTTATGCCGGAACATTAGCCCGCGAACCCGCGCGCAGCATGCGGCGGCGCGTGATTCCCGTGCCCGCCGGTGCGGTGGCGCCGCGTCTAGCGGGACAGAAGGAAGACGGCCTGCTCGCCGAAGAGATTCTGCGCCGATAAGGGCATCGATACGAGCTTGGTGCCGTATGCATTGAGCGCCACGACCCGCTCTACATTCGCGCCCATGTCTTCACAAAGCGTCAGAAAGTCTTTGATCGTACACAGATGGATATTTGGGGTGTTGTACCAGGCTTCCGGTAGCGTATCGGTCTGCGGCATGCGTCCCCCGAGCATCAACTGCATGCGCACGCGCCAATGGCCAAAATTGGGGAACGAAACGACGACGCGTTTGCCGATGCGCAAGAGCTGCTCAAGCACGTGCCGCGGGTTGCGCGTCGCCTGAATGGTCCGGGATAAGATCGCGTAGTCGAAGGCAGCGTTCGGATAGTGGCTGAGATCCGTGTCCGCATCGCCTTGTATGACCGAGAGTCCTTGGGCGACGCACCGGTTCACACCGGCCTGACTAAGCTCGATGCCTCGGCCGTCTACGCCCCGTTTGTCGGATAGTATCCGGAGCAATGTGCCGTCGCCGCACCCGATATCGAGAACGCGCGACCCGGGCGAAACCATCTCCGCAATAAGCAGCAGATCGACGCGGGACGTATCGGCCGGCCGCACGCCAGGCGCGTCAACGGGCGCATCCATCGTCATGCCCCCTGGTCAGCGTCGTCCAAGCCGCGTTGACGCGCAGCCGCACCGAGGAAGCCACGCACCGTGTCGAACAATTCCGGCTCGTGCAGCAAGAAAGCATCGTGCCCCTTGTTCGAGTCGATCTCGACAAAGCTAACATTGGCTGCGACTGCATTGAGGGCGTGCACAACCTCTCGGCTTTCTTCCGTCGGGAACAGCCAGTCGGACGTAAACGAGATCAAGCAAAACCGGGTCTTGGTCCCTGCATACGCATTCGCAAGAACGCCGCCATGATCCGCGGCGATATCGAAATAGTCCATGGCGCGCGTGATGTAGAGATAAGAGTTGGCGTCGAAACGATCGACGAAACTCATCCCCTGATGACGGAGATAGCTCTCCACCTGGAAGTCCGCATCGAAGCCAAAGGTGACTTCTTCGCGGTCCTGCAAGTTGCGGCCGAATTTGGTGTGCAAAGCTCGGTCGGACAAATAGGTGATGTGCGCCGCCATGCGCGCAACGGCCAGCCCTTTGCGCGGGCTCTTGCCCTCATCAAGATAGTGCCCACCGTGCCAATCGGGGTCGGCCATCACGGCCTGGCGCCCCACTTCGTGGAAGGCAATGTTCTGCGAGGAGTGTCGCGCGGCACACGCGATCGGGATCGCGGAAAAGACGCGTTCCTTGTAAGTCGCAGCCCACTCGAGGACCTGCATGCCGCCCATGGAGCCACCAATGACGCTGAGCACCTGGTCAACGCCGAGGTGATCCAGGAGCCTTGCCTGCGCTCGAACCATGTCTCGCAGCGTAATAACAGGGAAGTCCGTACCGTACGGCCGGCCAGTCGCAGGATTGAGCGAACTAGGCCCCGTGGATCCCATACATCCGCCAATCACATTGGGGCAGAGGACGAAGTAGCGATTCGTATCGATAGGCTTCCCTGGGCCGACCATTGTCTCCCACCAGCCGGGCTTGCCGGTGACGGGGTGCGGATTTGCGACATGCTGGTCTCCGGTCAGCGCATGGCAAACGAGAACGACGTTCGACTTGTCTGCATTCAACGTGCCGTAAGTGTTGTAGGCGACAGAAAACGGCGCGAGCACGGCTCCGCCATCGAGCGGGAGGCCCTGGCTCGCTGGGAAGTGCACCACTTCACTGAAAGGATCGGTAACTTGCTGCCGCCGTTTGAGTTCAGCGAAGCTGTCCGTTCCCGGAGTCTCGTTCATCGTCGTAATGACCTAAATCAAACGGTTCTGGCGCGTGCGGCTCGAAGACCAGGCACGCATCCTGATAATTTGACCGCTAAGTATACAATGCCCGATTAGTAATGACCTCATCAGAGTCAATCTTTTCTTTGCCTTGGCTTAAGAAATCGCCGTATGAGAAGCCCTTCGCAGGGCTTTGAGGCCCCAATAAGGAGCAGATTGATGGCTGCCCAACCGACGGCTGCCAAATTGAGAGCCGCAAGTCCAGCAGGCGCAGGTAGAGCCCCGGCTCCTCGGCCGGGGATTCTCGATATAGCCGCCTACGTCCCCGGCAAGAGCGCGCTACCTGGCACGGGGCCGATTGTTAAGCTCTCGTCCAACGAGACGCCGCTCGGACCGAGCCCCAAGGCACTTGAGGCCTTCCACGGCGAAGCGCCCAAGCTCGCCCGCTATCCAGACGGGTCGGCGCGGCTCTTGCGCGAAGCCCTGGCGGCGCAGCACAACCTCGACGCAGCGCGCATCGTTTGCGGGACGGGCTCCGATGAATTGCTGAATCTGTTGGCAGTCGCATATCTCGGCCCAGGTGACGAGGCGATCTACAGCGAGCATGGCTTCCTTGTCTACAAGATCGCGATCCTGGCACGGGGCGCGACGCCGGTTGTTGCGCCGGAGACGAACCACACCGCAGACGTGGACGCGATCCTCGCACGGGTGACGCCGGCGACACGCATGGTGTTTCTCGCCAACCCGAATAATCCGACAGGGACCTACCTTCCCATCTCCGAAGTACAGCGCCTGCACGCCGGACTCCCGAGCGACGTGATGCTGGTGCTGGACGCAGCCTATGCTGAGTACGTCCTTGCAGATGATTACGAGGCGGGGGCCGCATTCGCTAGCGCGCATGAGAATGTGGTGATGACGCGGACATTCTCCAAGATTTATGGTCTCGCATCGTTGCGGCTCGGCTGGGCTTACTGCCCCAACGCTATCGCCGATACGCTGAACCGTATCCGCGGGCCCTTCAACGTCACGGGCCCCTCAATCGCGGCCGGCGTCGCGGCGGTCCAAGATCGCGGGCACGTTGAAGCGGCTATTGCCCATAACGAGGCATGGCTCGGCCGAACAGCCGAGGAGCTCGAACGTCTTGGACTAGCGACGACGCCTAGCGCGGCGAACTTTCTGCTCGTGCATTTCCCAGACACGAGCGGCCGAACCGCCCTGGAGGCTGATGAATTCCTCCTTCAGCGCCGCATCATCCTGCGGCGCGTGGAGGCCTATGGTTTTCCCAACGCCCTGCGAATGACCATCGGTACCGAGGAAGAAAACGCAGCGGCACTCGATGCCTTGCGCGGTTTTATGAGCGCCTCATGACCGAGCCGCTGTTCGATAAGGTGGCCATGATTGGATTGGGGCTTATCGGCTCATCCATGGCGCGCGGCATTAAGAAGCGGGGCCTCGCGGCAACCGTCATCGGTTACGATGGTTCGCCCGACGTGCGCACGCGCTCCCGCGACCTTGGCTTCTGCGATGCCATCGCTGAGACCGCCGAAGAGGCGGTGACGGACGCAAGCCTTGTGGTTCTCGCTGTGCCTGTTGGCGCCATGCGAGAGGCGGCGCAATCGATTGCGTCCCATCTGGCCGAGGGCGCGATCGTGACGGACGTCGGGTCGGTGAAGACCGCCGTCGTTCGCCAAGTTGGAGAGGTGCTTCCCGACCAAGCGCTCTTTGTGCCGGGCCACCCAGTCGCAGGCACGGAGTACTCCGGTCCCGAGGCAGGCTTCGCCGAGTTATTCGAGGGCCGTTGGTTCGTCGTCACACCTTGCGAGCAGTCAACAGCGGAAGGCGTTGAGGCGGTCTCGTGCCTGTGGCGGGAGCTTGGCTCCACTGTTGAGCAGATGACGCCCGAGCACCACGACATCGTCCTCGCCATGACCAGCCATGTTCCTCATTTAATTGCCTACAACATCGTTGGCACGGCCGCGGAGTTGGAGACCGTCACGCAATCGGAAGTCATCAAGTTTTCGGCCGGCGGCTTCCGCGACTTTACGCGCATAGCCTCCTCCGACCCGGTGATGTGGCGGGACGTCTTTCTGAATAACAAAGAGGCGGTCTTGGAAGTCCTTGGCCGCTTTTCGGAAGATCTCGCAGCGCTGCAGCGACTGGTTCGCTGGGACGACGGACAGGCTCTGCAAGACCACTTCACCCGTGCTCGGGCGGTACGCCATAGGATTGTCGAAGCAGGTCAAGACACCGCCGATGCCGATTTCGGGCGATCACACGGGCATGACGACTGAGGCCGATAGAAACGCCTTATGGGTGTTCGCCTATGGGTCGCTGATGTGGTGTCCCGGTTTCCCTTTCAACTTGCAAAGCCCAGCGCACCTCACGGGAGCCCACAGGGCGCTTTGCGTCTATTCGATCCTGCACCGCGGGACACCGAGTAGCCCCGGCCTTGTTCTCGGACTCGATGAGGGCGGCGAATGCCATGGCGTTGCCTTCCGCGTAGAGCCCGGCGCGGAGAGCGACACGGTCGCGTATCTGCGCCAAAGGGAACAGGTCACCGAGGTGTATCTGGAGACCTACCGGGAGATTTCGCTGTCAAATGGCTCCGGCCGCAAGGTGATGGCTCTTACCTTCTTGGCCGATCGCACCCACGCACAATATGCTGGTGCTCTCGACGTTGAGGCGCAACTGCGTATCGTGCGGGCATGCCGAGGCCAGGCGGGAGCCAATATCGACTACGTCTTGAATACCGTCGAGCACTTGGAGGCCCTGGGCACCCATGATCCGGCGCTGTTCGCTCTTGCCGATCATCTCCGAAGCGAGTCTGACGAAACAGAGGAAGCCTAGCCGGCGGACCTTCTCGAAGCCGCAGGTTCGCTATCGTGCAGCACCGGGGGGCCAAAAAAATCACCCTGCATATGAGACACGCCCACTTTCTCCAGGAGATCGGCAGAGCGCTAGTTTCCCGCCCATTCTCCGACGGTCTCTGTGCCGAAACGATGCGCTAGATCCAGCAGCGCTTGGACAAAGTCATCGTCTTTGTCGTGTCCGCTGAGGTTCTCGATGAACGATCCGTCAATCTTGACCATGTCGAGGTCAAGACGTCGCAGCGAGCGGAAGGAGGCATAGCCAGCGCCGAATTCGTCAAGGGCCACTCGGCAGCCCGCAATCTTGAGTGCCGTAACGAACCTTGCTGTCGACCCCATGTCAGCGACTGCGATGGACTCTGTTACCTCAACGGTGAGCCGCGCCGTCAAGTCTCGATCCCTGCCCGTCAGCGCCTCTAGTGCGTCGGTCCAGTGCCGATCTTTGGTGGACTGAGCCGAGACCTTTAGCGCCAATTTGCGCGTGGGCTCTGCGCGCAGCAGCTCGATAGCCAGCTCTAGCGCTCGATGATCAATCAGTTTTGAGAGCCTAAGTTCCTCGGCGGCCGGAACGAACCCGTCCGCGTCCAAGGTCGAGCCATCAGTCAGCCGCAATCGCAATTGGCACTCGAAGAATTCTGGATCCTGCGTCCCCGACATCACGACAGGCTGTAGCGTAATCCCAATGCGCCGATCATTCAGCGCCCGTATGATCTCGTCGGCCAAGGCTGCTCGGGAAGAGAGCTCGGCGGGCTCGGCAATCTCGACTGTTGTTTCGGATTCTTCCATTGGCCTACCCATTCCGCGAATGCCTGCGCACCCTCAACGCGAACAACCAAAACGCCCTGCTTTGCGGGTTGGACGCTTTTCGCTTGGGCGCAGAAGCTAGTGGGTAAGACTTAAAAAGCCGAAAACCCGCATGGCCACCTAAGGCCCTTTGGGCAGGTTTCGGGAGCCGACAACGCCATTTCTCTCGATTTCTTGGGGTTTGGTTATCAGGACCCTACCGGCCTGCAGACAGCGGTTGGTCCAGGCAAGCAAAAATGCTCCGGCGCAGCGGCGCCGGAGCCTGCAAAACAGAATGCCAAAGAGCTGCTAGCCCTAGGCTTCTTCCTTGATTGTGATCACCTGGCGGCCACGATAGCGGCCCGATTTCAGGTCGATGTGGTGCGGGCGGCGAAGCTCGCCCGAATCCTTGTCCTCGACATAAGCCGGGGCCGTGACAGCGTCGTGGCTCCGCCGGTTGCCCCGCTTCATACGGGACACTTTTCTCTTAGGAACTGCCATTTTTTGAACCTCTTAGCGCCAACGCCAGTCGCGCAGCGCATCGTTGGCCGATCTTATAGTCACAATTTCCGGCGCTGACCAGGGCCGATTTCTGCGGATTATTTTGGGGTCGTGAGGCAATCCGCTCGCCTGGAGATATAGGGCAACCGCTTCTGAACCGCATTGGCGACTACACGGTGGGTTCGGTTGGGTCGAGCGGGATTCCGCAATTTGGGCTTCGGCAGTGTGGTGGCGAGCAATACCGCCTCGCGCTGGGTGAGCGCCAAAGCTGGTTTCCGAAAGTATTTCTGGCTGGCGGCCTCAACGCCGAAAAGCCCCGGACCGAACTGAGCGATATTGAGATAAACTTCCAGGACGCGCTTCTTCGGCCAAATCGTATCAATGCCATAGGCCAGCGGTACCTCAAGCGCCTTCCGCAGATAGGAGCGGAACTCCCAGAGATAGATGTTCTTGGCAACCTGCATCGGAATAGTGCTGGCGCCCCGCACAGCGCGCCAGTTCGTCGCCGCTTCAATGACCTGCCTTACGGCGGCCCAGTCGACCCCCTGATGATTACAGAAATTGCCGTCTTCGCTCGCAATCACGGCGAGACGCATATGAGGCGAGATTCGCTCCAAAGGCACCCAGGTTTGCTTGATCGCCTCACCGCGGAGCCTCTCGATGAACATGACCGAGGTAATGGGCGGGTTGACGTATCGGAAGAGTACGAGGCTGGCGAGGACAGTTCCGATCACGATCAGGAGCGCCAGGCCAATCCGCGATAGCCATGGATGCCGTTGGGCCCACCTGCGCTTCGCACGACGAGCCCTTTGAGACGGTCCCTTGCGAGGCCGTCCCTTGGTGGAACGCGAAGCATTGCGGGCAGTGTCTGCTGGTTTCTTAACCGTTGAGTCCGCCATTAAAGGGCGTTCTAACGCTCGCCGATGCCGCGATCAATTTGCGGCGACAGAAAGCCTCAGCTATCCCTTCGACCGTCATGAGTTTCCGATCTGAGATATTACGCGTTGCCGAACGGGTCGAGGACAGACTTTCCTCGCTCCTCCGCGACGATTCGGTCTTACATCAACCGCAGGGCGGAGCGATCGCACCGCTTGGCGAGGCCATGCGCTATGCGGCGCTTGGTGGCGGCAAGCGATTGCGTCCATTCCTCCTTATCCAAGCCGCAGGGCTCTTCGATGTCCCCGAAGACACCGCCCTCGATAGCGCCTGTGCCCTTGAGTGCATCCACTGTTACTCGCTAGTGCATGATGACCTACCAGCCATGGACGACGACGCGATGCGCCGCAGCAGGCCCACGGTTCATATCGCGTTCGACGAGGCCACGGCCGTGCTGGCCGGCGACTCTCTGCAGACGATCGCCTTCGAGATCGTCAGCAGCCCGAACTGTCACGAGGATGCTGCCGTGAGGGCCGAACTTGCTTATCTCCTCGCCAAGGCGAGTGGGTGGCAGGGCATGGCCCTGGGCCAGGCCCTCGATCTTGCCGCGGAACAACGACCCTTCTCGCCGAAGGAAACGACGGCAATGCAGATGTTGAAGACGGGCGCGCTTTTCCGCTTCGCCTGCGAAGCGGGCGCGGTGCTGGGCCGGGCCGACGCGGAGCGCCGCGAGCCGTTGATCCGCTTCGCCAGTGCCTTCGGGCAAGCCTTTCAGCTTGCTGACGATCTTTTGGATGCGGAGGGTGACGCGGCAGCGATGGGCAAAGCGGCATCAAAGGATGCCGAACGCGGGAAGGCGACGCTTGTCGGGCTTCTCGGTATCGACGGAGCCAAAGAACACCTTTCGAAACTCGTCGAAGAGGCAGAGGTTGCTCTCGTTCCCTTCGGAGGCAAGGCAGCGATGTTGATCGAAGCAGCGCGCTTCGTGGCAGCGCGCCGTTCCTGAGGACGCGATCCTATCTCGATGAACCAAGGGCTACTCGGCTGCTGTCGGACGCGCGTCCTGCTCGGCGCTTTTACTTTGGCCAGGGCTGCCATAGCGCTGTTCGATATAGTCCAGAACCATCTGCTTGAATTCGGCAGCGGCGCCTGGACCGCGCAAGGTGGTGACCTTCTTGCCCTCGATGAAAACGGGCGCGGCGGGCGCCTCGCCTGTTCCGGGCAGCGAGATACCGATATCTGCATGCTTAGACTCGCCCGGTCCGTTCACAATGCATCCCATCACCGCAACGTTGAGATTCTCGACACCGGG